>CAITKS010000183.1 GCA_903893085.1 uncultured Actinomycetes bacterium
AATCGGCGAGAAAGCCTGCCAAAGTGGGTATCCACTGTGATTCCGGGAATATCAAAAGCATGTCCAAGAACTACGTTGGCTGTCTTGCGACCAACGCCGGGCAAAGTAATTAACTCATCTAAAGTTTGTGGAACTACTCCATCAAAATCTTCAATAATTTTTATTGCTAAGCCTTGAATGTGCCGAGCTTTGGCCCGAAAGAATCCTGTTGTATAAATCAGATCTTCGATATCTGCAAGTGACGCTTTTGCGTACGCACGAACGTTTTTATATTTCTTAAAGAGCGCCGGCGTTACTTGATTAACCCGTTTGTCGGTGCACTGTGCAGATAAAACTGTTGCAATTGTTAGCTCAAGCGGATTAGAGAAATCCAATTCACAGCGAACATTGGGATATGTTTTGGTCAAAATTCGATAGATCGCCCTCGCATTTTTGCGAGTTTCACTATCTGCGGCCATACGAGTAAACTACCGATGTGCCTCAAGAAGATGAAGTCGTACGCAGAGCCCCACTCTTTGCTGCCCTAGACGACGCCGCCGCAGCCTCATTGCGCGCATCTATGGACACTGTAAAAATCGCCAAGGGTTCAATCCTCTTCAAAGAAGGCGATGACGGAGAACATCTCTACGTAATCATCGAAGGCAAGCTCAAGCTCGGAACTTCCAGCGGAGACGGTCGCGAAAACCTACTTTCAATTCTCGGACCTGGCGAAATGTTTGGTGAACTCTCACTCTTTGATCCCGGCCCGCGCACATCAACTGCAACAGCAGTCACTGATGCCAAGTTGCATTCGTTAAGCCATGAAAAAGTAATTCCGTGGCTTAAGCAAAACCCTGAAGTTTCTCTTCAATTGCTCGCTCGTTTGGCACAACGCCTGCGCCGCACCAACGAAGCAGTCGGAGATCTTGTTTTCTCTGATGTTCCAGGGCGCGTTGCAAAAGCACTTATTGATCTTGGTGATCGCTTCGGTAAAACAACCGCTGATGGATTACTTGTTAATCACGACTTAACCCAGGAAGAACTAGCCCAACTTGTTGGCGCATCACGCGAGACAGTAAATAAGGCACTTGCCGACTTTGCGGGTCGCGGTTGGTTAAAGCTAGATGGTCGTTCAGTTCTTATTACAGATGTGGAACGTTTAGGTAAGCGCTCTCGCTAATTAAGCAACTTCAACGGTGAGTTCGACCTCAACCGGTGCATTCAAAGGAAGTTCTGCAACTCCCAAAGCGCTGCGTGCTGCGATTCCAGCGTCTCCCCAGATATGCATAAAGAGTTCTGATGCTCCGTTTGCAACAAATGGCTGACTGATGAATCCAGGTGCACCGTTTACATAACAAACAATGCGAACAACTTTCACAATTGAATCTACTGGCGCAACAAGTTCAACTGCAGCTAGTGCATTAAGTGCACAAATTTCAGCAAGTTCCTTAGCGCGTTCCTGAGTTATCTCAGCGCCAACTTTGCCAGTATCTGCCATTGCACCATCAACCAGCGGAAGTTGTCCCGCGGTGAAAACAATTTTTCCAGTGCGTACTGCTGGAACATAAGCAGCAACGGGCTTTGCCGCGATAGGAAGTGTTAAACCTTTTTCTGCTAATTTCGCGCGGACATCTACGGACATAACTACTTAACCTCTCGCTTCATGTAAGCAACTAGTTGTTCGCCACCTGGTGCTGGAATAACAGTGACGAGTTCCCAACCATCAGAACCCCAAGTATCAAGAATTTGCTTTGTCGCATGTGAAAGTAGTGGAACGGTTGCAT
>CAITKS010000184.1 GCA_903893085.1 uncultured Actinomycetes bacterium
CTTGCAGTGATGGCACCTATTGCAGTGGGCTTTGGCCTTGGCGTTGGCGCACTCGGTGCATACCTTGCAGGTGCTATTGGCACAGGTACCTTGATGGCCGTCTTCTTATCTAACTCAGGAGGAGCTTGGGATAACGCAAAGAAGATGGTTGAAGATGGACACCACGGTGGCAAGGGCACAGATGCCCACGCTGCAACAATCGTTGGTGACACAGTCGGAGATCCATTTAAGGACACTGCAGGGCCTGCAATTAACCCACTGATCAAGGTGATGAACCTTGTTGGTTTGTTGATTACACCTGCGATTGTCAGCTTTGCTCTCCCAACACAATCATCGAAATCACTTCTTATTGCAGCGATTGCGACTCTTGTGATTATCGGAGCTCTTATCCGTAATCGTCGTCAATCGACATCTATCGAGTACTAAGCCAAGAGAAAGAACTTCCCCCTCTAACTAATGGCTAAAAACTTGAAGAAGCTGGTGATTGTTGAATCACCTGCGAAAGCACGCAAAATTGGCGGCTACCTCGGCGATGGTTACATCGTCGAGGCTAGCGTTGGCCATATTCGCGATCTGCCACAGAGAGCCGCAGATATCCCTAAAGAGGTAAAGAAGCTCGCCTGGTCTAAAGAAGGCGTCGATATCGAAAATGATTTCGCACCTTTATATGTAATCAATCCAGATAAGAAGGCAAAGGTCGCCGAACTCAAAGAGTTGATGAAAGAAGCCGACGAGTTATTGCTGGCAACAGATGAAGACCGCGAAGGTGAAGCAATTGCTTGGCACTTAGTTGAAGTACTTGAACCAAAGATTCCAATTAAGCGCATGGTCTTTAACGAAATCACCAAGGAAGCAATTAAGGCTGCCGTTGAAAACACTCGCGATCTTGATTACAACTTAATTGATGCCCAAGAAACTCGTCGTGTGCTCGATCGTCTATTTGGATACAGACTTTCACCGGTTCTGTGGAAGAAAGTCATGCCACGCATTTCAGCAGGCCGCGTGCAATCAGTTGCCACAAAGCTAATCGTTGAAAAAGAACGCGAACGCATGGCCTTTATCTCATCATCTTGGTGGGATCTAAATGCAACTTGCGAACTTGGCTTTACAGCGCGCCTGCTATCTGTTGACGGCAAAAAAGTAGCCTCCACCAGTGACTTTGGCGCAGATGGCGCAGTCAAAGAAAAATCACTTGAAAACATCTTGCTACTCGATGAAAAGAGCGCACGCGCACTTGTTGATTCACTAAAATCAACGCCACTTACCGTTAAGTCGATGGAGGAATCTCCACGTACCGAACGTCCTAAGCCACCATTTACAACTTCAACAATGCAACAAGATGCCGGTTCACGCCTTGGTTGGGGCGCACAAATCACAATGCGCGTTGCCCAACGTTTGTATGAAAATGGTTACATCACTTACATGCGTACCGATTCCATCAATCTTTCCGCACAAGCAATCAACGCCGCCCGCAACGCCGCCAAAGCACTTTATGGCGCAGACCATGTTGCTGATGCACCGCGTGTTTACCAAGGTAAATCTAAGAACGCACAAGAAGCGCACGAAGCGATCCGCCCAGCCGGTGATTCATTCAAGACTCCTGGCGAATTAGCACCAGAACTATCCCGTGATGAATTCGCGCTATATGACTTAATCTGGAAGCGCACCGTCGCATCCCAAATGGCTGATGCCAAAAAGATGCAGATGCGCGTTGACTTCGATGCGCAAACATCAGATAAGAAATCAACCATCTTCCGTGCGAACGGCAGCGTGATTACATTCCCAGGATTCCTTGCAGCGTATGACGACATCGTTGATGAAAACGCCAAGGTTGATGAAGAAGCAACTGACAAACGACTTCCTGCAATGACAATGGGTCAATCAATCAAGGTCAGCGAATACAACTGCGAAGGCCACGACACCAAGCCACCTGCTCGTTACACCGAACCAACGCTTGTTAAAAAACTCGAAGAACTTGGCATTGGCCGCCCATCAACATTTGCATCCATCATTCAAACAATTCAAGATCGTGGTTATGTTTACAAACGTGGTCGCGCACTCGTCCCAACATTTCTTGCATTCTCAGTAACAGGCCTATTAGAGACTCACTTCACCAAGCTCGTTGACTATGACTTCACAGCCAGCATGGAAGAAGATCTCGACAAGATCGCAGCGGGTGAAGCCGGCCGCGTTGATTGGTTGCGCGATTTCTACTACGGCATCGACGGCCAACCAGGTCTTAACGAACTCTCGCTGGATCTAGGTGGCATTGACGCACGCGCCACAAACACAATGAATTTATCTGACACCATCGAAATCCGCGTTGGGCGCTACGGCGCATACCTGCAAGAAAACATTCCAGATCAAGATCGCAAACTTGCCAACATTCCTGAGGAACTTGCACCGGATGAACTAACTCTTGAAAAAGCAATTGAATTACTTGCAGCCCCTTCAGGTGAACGCGAACTCGGTGCAGACCCAATCACTGGTCTTGAAGTCATCGCAAAGTCTGGACGCTTCGGCCCATACATCACCGAAGTCTTCCCACCAGAACCAGTAGAACTAGATGACAAAGGCGAACCAAAGAAGAAGCGCAAAAAGAAAGACGCACCAAAACCAAAGACCGCGTCCCTTCTTTCAACAATGACGCTAGACACCATCACAATCGATGATGCGCTAAAACTTCTTTCACTGCCACGTATTCTCGGCACAAACTCAGCCGGTGAAGACATCACTATTCAAAACGGTCGCTATGGCCCTTATCTAAAAGCCGGCGTAGATTCGCGCACACTTACAAGTGAAGACCAACTCTTCTCACTTTCACTTGATGATGCGCTAGAAATTTACTCAAAGCCAAAAGAGCGCCGTCGTGGTGTTGCAAAGCCACCACTTAAAGAACTTGGTAAAGATCCAGCAACCGAAAAAGAAGTTATTGTTAAAGACGGACGCTTTGGTATGTATGTAACCGATGGCGAGACAAATGCAACGCTGCGCCGCGGTGACACTTTAGAGGCGCTAACAATCGAACGCGCGCTTGAACTTCTTGCTGGCCGCCGTGCATGGGAAGCCGAAAATGGCCCATCACCAAAGAAATCACGGAAGAAAGCTGCCAAAGTAA
>CAITKS010000185.1 GCA_903893085.1 uncultured Actinomycetes bacterium
AAACCAATTACGGATTCAGGTGTTTATAAAGTTTCGTACAACATTATTTCTGAAATGGATGTGCCGCTAGAAGGTTCATTTGTTTTCAATTTTTCCACACCAACAATTTCTGCTCCTCAAGAAGTAATCCCAAGCACTCCGGCTAAAGTCGAAGGTAGCGATTTCGGAACAAACCTTTTTGTAATCGGACTATTGGTGGCATCATTTGTCGTTCTGGTTGCGCTCGCACTCTATGCCCGAAAGATTTTTAACGAGCGATGACCTTTTTGGCGGCAGATCTAAACTCTGCTGGTCCACTTATTACTTCGTTGACCACAGTAAGTAAATTCATTTCGCTAACCGCAGGATTTACTACGGTTGGCCTATTGCTCGCTATGGGCTTCTTGCTACTAGATCAAGCAGGGAAGTTATCTAGCGCAGCCCTGGCTCTGCGAAATTATGCTGCAATTACTTCTACAATTTGGGTAATTGGTCAAGCGCTAAATATTTTGACAACGCTGGCAAATATTTTGGGAACTAATCTAAGCGGCGCACTCGATCCCACTTCGCTGCGCTCATTTATCTCTCAAATAGCTCTGGGCAAGTACATGTTCATTCAACTTTGCTTGGCGCTATTGATAAGTGCGATTGTGGTGCGGGCCAAAACCGTTGCTACTACCAACGTGCTATTACTTATTTCCCTCGCAGCGATGGTCGCACCAGTATTCGAAAGTCATTCAGCATCTAGTGGCTCACACTCTCTGGCAATTGGATCACTTGTTGTTCACGTGGTTGCGCTTTCATTCTGGGTCGGGGGATTGATTGCTATCACCGCACTTTCAGCCACGGATCGCGCTGTTGCTCTGCCACGCTTTAGCGCACTTGCGCTTTGGTCTGCAATTGCAGTTGTCGTAAGTGGAACCGCAAATGCCTGGGCACGGTTAAATTTTCAAGCAGCGTGGGACTCAAATTATGCACGATTAGTAATTGTAAAAATCTTTTTTGCAGGCATCTTGATTTATTTTGGATATTTAAATCGCAGGCACCTATCAGGAAGGTGGAAGATAAAACTTCCTGCGCTTAGTAGATTGATTTTTGCTGAAGCAGTTATCATGTTGCTCGCCGTATTAGCGGGATCACGTTTATCTTCAATGCAACCTCCCTCACGCACTGAAAACGCGGCGCTAGATCAAGGGTTAGCGATCGCTGGTGTCAGCACACCGCAGCCTCCAAATTTATGGCGACTAATTTCTCTTTATGATCCAGATGCCTTGATGATCGCGGTCTTAGTCACCGCTGTTGCACTCTATATAAGAGGTGTAATCATTTTGACTCGTCGCGGTGACAAATGGCCAGTTGGTCGCACCGTTGCATTCGCACTGGGTATCAGCGCAATTGATTATGCAACCAGTGGTGGCATGGGTGTTTATGCAAAGTTTTCTTTTGAATATCACATGATTGCCCACATGATTTTAGGAATGATTGCGCCAATCGGAATTGTTTTAGGTGCACCTATTACTTTGGCGCTTCGCACATTGCCGCAGGGACGAAATTCAGAAGAGCGCGGTGTTCGTGGAACTTTAATTGCGCTCTTGCATTCCAAGCCGGCCGGAGTATTCACAAACCCCGTTGTTATTTTGGCGCTATTTGATGGCTCACTCTTTGCTTTATATATGACTCCGCTATTTGGAAATATGATGCAATCACACCTTGGCCATCTTGCAATGAACGTCCACTTCTTATTGGCGGGAATTCTCTTCTTCCATGTGATTATTGGAATTGATCCAAATCCGCGCAAGGTTCCGCATATCGTTCGAATCGTTATTCTTTTTGCAGCAATGAGCATCCATGCCTTCTTTGCTGTTGCACTCATTTCAACTTCCACCGTGATCGATCAAGGCTATTTCGCTTCCCTACAAACACCTTGGAATCTGGATCTTTTAGCAGATCAGCATGCGGGTGGATCTATCGCTTGGGCTATGGGCGAACTACCAATTTTGCTGGCTCTTGTGGCAACCTTTATCCAGTGGATGCGTGATGACAAACGTGAAACTAAACGTATTGATCGCAACGAAGCGCGCATGGCTGCGATGGGTGAGCCAGATGAACTTGCTCAATACAATTCTTACTTAACGTCGCTTGCAACCCGAGATACGGAAAGAGAGAAATGAGCGCCAACGATCTTTATGCAATTCCTTCGGAGTACAACGATCTCCGCGAGAGCGTTAAGGCTCTAGCTGCGAAAGAAATTGCGCCATATGCCTCAGCCGTTGATGAAGAACATCGCTTCCCACAAGAAGCAGCCGACGCGTTATTGAAAGCTGGCTTAAGTGCCGCTCATGTTCCAACTGAATTTGGTGGAGAAGGCGCAGACGCACTTGCTGTTGTAATAATCATCGAAGAAGTCGCACGAGTTTGTGGATCATCATCACTAATTCCGGCAGTAAATAAACTTGGTTCGCTTCCGCTGATGTTGGGTGGAAATAAAGAACAGAAAGAACGCTGGTTGCCACAACTGGCTAAAGGAAAAGGTTTTTCTTACTGCCTCTCCGAATCTGAAGCCGGCTCTGATGCTGCAGCCCTTAAAACCAAAGCCGAAAGAAAAGGCGATAACTGGGTTATTAACGGAAGTAAGAAATGGATCTCGAATGCCGGAGTATCCGAGTTCTATACAGTGGTTGCACAGACTGATCCATCAAAGGGCTCTAAAGGAATAGCAGCATTTATTATCGAGAAATCAGATCCTGGTGTTTCATTCGGCGCCCCAGAGAAGAAGATGGGTTTTCGCGGATCACCTACACGCGAAGTTTATTTCGACAATGTAACCATCAGCGATGATCGCCGCATTGGTGAAGTCGGCAAAGGTTTTGCACTAGCCATGGATACGTTAGATCACACCCGAATAACAATTGCCGCACAAGCTTTAGGTATTGCCCAAGGCGCATTGGATGTTGCAAGTAAATATTCACACGAACGTAAACAATTTGGGAAAGAGATCTTCGACTTTCAAGGTATTCAATTTATGTTGGCGGATATGGCTATGAATATCGAAGCCGCTCGCCAACTAACTTACGCTGCTGCTGCACGAAGTGAACGTGGCGATAAAGACCTAAAATTCTTCTCGGCGGCAAGTAAAACTTTCGCTAGTGATGTTGCGATGAAAGTTACTCAAGATGCGGTTCAGGTACTTGGTGGGTATGGATATGTATCTGACTATCCTGTCGAGCGCATGATGCGCGATGCCAAGTTAACTCAAATTTATGAAGGCACGAATCAAATTCAGCGCATCGTTATGGCGCGAAATTTGCCAAGTATCTAAATTATTTATTAAAACGCAGCAATAGATCTGGAGTCGCAGCTGCGTTTAGTGGAATATCAAAATCCTCACGTGGCAGATCTTCACTTGAAATTTCATCCGGATGAATTAAACCAATAGTCCAAACATTCATTTTGGCTAACGCGCGATCGTAGAATCCGCCGCCTTGTCCTAAGCGATAACCAGAACGATCAATCCTTAGCGCCGGCACAATCACAAGTTCAATTATGGATTTATCTGAAATTGCAGAGCCAACTGGTTCGAGTATTTTCTTTGAGAATTTACTGGGAGATAAGTCAGAATCAGAACCGTTCGATTTAACCCATTCCAATTCCTTGCCACTGATTCGCGGCAAATACAAAGTTTTTCCACTCTTTAGTAAAGCGGCATTTAATTCCTTGGTGCTGGGTTCATCTGCAAATGAAATATAACTAGCAATATTTGAAACTTTGGCAAACTCAATTGATGAGGCAAGGTATGCAAAGGAGTGATCTACATATCTTTCGCGGCGTTCAAAGCGATAGCGAGTACGAAGTTCAGATTTCTCACTCGATGCGCTCACGTAAATCCCCAATATTTGGATGCTAAAGAAGTATTGTTGCCGATTATGGCAGACCGCACGCGTGTAGATGAGTTCCTTTCCTCTCTTATTGCAATCTGTCGACCACTAGAACCTTTTGAGATGACGCTGCTTGATGCCCACGGTGCCACTCTTGCTGAGGACATTTACGCAGGAGAACGTCTTGTACTTAAGTCAGGATCGAGAATTCGTTCAACTCAGATTGGCTTAGCAGCATCAATCGGGCGCGATCATCTGCCGACTCGTCCACACCCACGCGTTGTAGTTCTCTCTGCGGGACCCGATTTAGTTGAGCCCGGCAAAGAGTTAAAAGAGGGCGAAGAATTCGAGACAAATTCTTGGTTATTAACAACAGCGGTGCGCGAAGTAGGCGCAGTTGCTTACCGCGTTCACACGATCCCAGATGATGAAGCGCAACTGCAGGCTGTGATCGAAGATCAATTAGTGCGTGCTGATTTAATAATTATTAGCGGTGAACGCAAGGATGATTCATTCGATTTGATAACGCGCACTCTTGCTGCGATGGGTGAAATAACGACAGTAGATGTAGCGATCGAATCAAGCGGTCGCCACAACTACGGCGTGATCGGCCCAGATAAAACTCCGGTT
>CAITKS010000186.1 GCA_903893085.1 uncultured Actinomycetes bacterium
ACCGCGCAGTTTCGCCATCTTGTCACGAATTCGGCGGCGATCTGTTTCAATTTTTGTTTCTCCAGGACCACGTCCACCGATACCCGCACCACCAGCCGCGCGACCACCAACCTGGCGAGAAAGTGAATCACCCCAGCCACGAAGTCTTGGCAATAAATATGCAATTTGCGCTAACTCGACCTGTGCCTTGCCTTCTTTACTTTTTGCATGCTGGGCGAAAATATCGAGAATTAGCGCGGTGCGATCTACAACTTTGACCTTTAATTTATCTTCAAGCTGACGCAATTGCGACGGAGATAACTCACCATCGCAGATAACCGTGTCAGCACCGGTTGCAGCAACTATCTGACGAAGTTCAATTACTTTTCCAGAGCCAATATATGTTGCAGGATCTGGCTTATCACGTCGCTGGATTAAGCCATCGAGCACTTCTGATCCAGCTGTCTCGGCTAACGCTTTTAGCTCTGCTAAAGAATTTTCAGCCATTTCGGCGCTGCCTTCAGTCCATACTCCGACTAAGACAACTCGCTCTAGTTGTAATTGGCGGTATTCGGCTTCGGAAATATCTTGTAATTCAGTTGAAAAACCTTTTACGCGGCGCAAAGCATGGCGATCAGCCAAATCTGGTTGTGATGAAACTTCATAGTCACTTTCATCGGCATCAAAGTCGGCAGCAACGCGCGCACTCTCGCGCAACAACTCTTCGAAGAGATCGTTATTTCTTGGCTCGTCGATGCTCATACTTCCTGCAAGTATTTTGAAATGTCGTGTTCGGAGACCAATACAGCAGGTCCCGTTAAAGTCGCATTTGAATGTGGATCGATATCAACCACTAAACGACCACCGGGTGGATAAATAACCCAACGCGCAGGTAGTGACTCTTTTGAGTGCAACGTTGCAGCGAGTGCGACCGCACAAGTTCCTGTTCCGCAAGATTTCGTTTCTCCGCTACCACGTTCATGAACGCGCATCTTGGCTTCGTGTCCCGGCAATATTTCTACGAATTCCACATTTACGCCTTCGGGAAAAGAATCCTTTGGCCGAACGATTGGGGCGTCAGCAAGTGATCCGACATCTTCAATTTTCTCAACAAAGACCACTGCGTGAGGATTGCCGACGTTGATGTTGTAGCCATTGAAAATCTTTCCTTCTACGGATGCAGTTACTTCCTCATTTTCATCCATAACCTTGCCCATGTTTACTGATATGTCATCAGTCTCTGGAACGCGCAAGTGCTTAATGCCATCTCGAGTATTGATTGCGAAAATTCCTTCTGGCTGATGGCCATTTTTCACTAAGTATCTAGCCATCACTCGTATCCCGTTGCCGCACATTTCGGCGATAGAACCGTCAGCATTGCGGTAATCCATAAACCATTTGTCATCACGTTTGGTGATTCGGATCAAGCCGTCTGCACCAATTCCGGTTTGGCGATTACAAATCGCGGCGGTCTGTGCTGTGGTAATCGAGATTTCATCTGCTGGATCAAAGACCAATACAAAGTCATTTTCAGTACCGTGTCCATAAGTTGCAATAAGAGGCTGAATCATGATGTTGCCGAGTTTATCTTCATCATGACCGTTTCCAAACGCGGTTGTGACGGTGAAATCCATTGAATTCGGGCATCTCGTGAGAACCAAGTTTCTTGTCGTCGAACATACTGACGAGTTGCGCGCTTGGTATCTTCAATCGCAGCTGTTTCAGAAATTTCCCCAGCACGCATGGCAATTATTTGCGCATAGCCCAAGGCGCGACGAGCTGTTGTCCCCGCGTTTATTCCCTGCGAAATTAAAGAATCGACCTCATCGACAAATCCTTGCTCCCACATGCGATCGACTCGTGCTTCTACCCGCGCACCAAGTTCTGCTCGGTCCATGACAAGTCCGAATTGCATGGCATCTGGATATTTCGAACTATCTTCACGTGGCAGATTGGCGGCGAATGGTTTTCCAGTTATTTCGATAACTTCTAAAGCGCGAATAACCCTGCGTTCATTTTGAACATCTATCGCCGCTGCCGCGGCTGGATCCAGTTGAGACAGTCTTTCAAATAAACTTACGATGCCAAATAGTTTTGCCTCTTCAGTGAGTCGCTGCCGAACTTGCGCATCAGTATCGGGGAAATTTAGATCATCTAATATTGATTTAATGTAAAGCCCAGTGCCGCCAACAATAATTGCGTCTTTGCCTGCCCGATGAATTTCGTCTACTGCTTTGCGCGCTAACTCTTGATACCAAGCCACCGTTGCATCCTGATTTACTTCCAGGACATCAAGCAGATGATGTTCGATACCGCCCCGCTCATCAATCGTAAGTTTCGCAGTTCCGATATCCATTCCTCTGTAAATCTGCATGGAATCAGCATTGATTATCTCAGCGCCTATCTCTTTGGCGAGTTCCACCGCGAGATCACTCTTTCCTGTTGCAGTAGCCCCACAAATTACAATCGTCTTCATTTAACGGTTGGGATTCCAAGCAGCAGTGGTTGTGGCGAACTTTGCGCAACACTCGCAGCGTAAGCATCTCCCCCGCGTGTCTTTATATGTGCGGTCTCGTTTCCAATCAAATAATGAGCCGAAGCATCCGTGATCGTGACATCAACAAAGTCACCCGGGCGTGCGGTACTCGTTGCATCGAAGTGAACTAAGCGGAAATCTTCAGTCTTTCCGGTAAGGCGAGATTGTGCAGCATCGCGTCTGCCTTCTACCTCGGATACAAGTGCCCGATGTTTTGTGCCGATGGATCTCTGATTAACACCAAGTGAAATAGCCTGCTGGTGCTCGTGCAACCTTGTATAGCGTTCCCCGACTACTTCGTGAGCAACCTGATTTGGCATTACGCCGGCCGGGGTTCCCGGACGAATCGAATACTTATATGTGTAAGCTGCAGAAAATTGCGCAACGGTAGCTAAATCCATTGTGGCTTGGAAATCTTCCTCAGTTTCCCCAGGAAAACCAACAATAATGTCGGTTGTAATCATCGCATCTGGCATCGCCGAGCGAACTCGATCAAGAATTCCTAAATATCGGCTGCTTCGATATGAGCGACGCATCTCTTGCAAAATTCGATCTGACCCAGATTGCAGCGGCATATGCAAGTGCGGCATAACGTTCTTTGTGGATGCCATTACTTCAATAACATCATCGGTGAAGTCGCGTGGATGCGGTGACATAAAGCGGACTCTTTCAAGTCCTTCGATCTCACCACATTCACGTAACAAGTTTGCAAACGCACCGCGGTCGCCAAACTCGACACCGTATGCATTTACATTCTGACCCAGCAGAGTAATTTCAATAACTCCTTGGGCAACCAATGCGCGAATTTCCTTCAAAATATCTGCAGCCAGTCGATCTTTCTCAATCCCCCGCAACGCTGGAACTATGCAGAATGTGCAAGTGTTGTTGCAGCCAACAGATACTGAAACCCAAGAAGTAAAAGGTGAAAGCCGGCGCGCAGGAAGGGTTGAAGGGAAGTGTTCTAGCGCCTCCAAAATTTCGATCTGTGCCTGTTCTTCGATTCGCGCACGCTCGAGAAGTACTGGCAACGAGCCAACGTTGTGAGTGCCAAAGACGACATCGACATATGGGGCTTTCTTCAAAATTATCGATTGATCTTTCTGCGCCAAACATCCACCAACTGCGATCTGCATATTTGGATTGGCTTTCTTAATTGGTGCAAGAAAGCTTAAATTTCCATACAACTTGTTATCTGCATTCTCGCGGACTGCACATGTATTAAACACGACAATATCTGCCTGATCCCCCGGTGTTACGGGTAGATAACCTGCCTCATCAAGTAAGCCCGCGATGCGTTCGGAATCATGCACGTTCATCTGACAGCCGTAAGTCTCGACTGTATAAGTGCGGGTCATGCGCTAAGACTATCGGTGCTTTAGAGGGCTAGCACCTGCTGATTAAGCGTCGCTCTATCGACGACTAGTACATGATGGTTTGGAAGATTCTTCCAGCCTGCCTGATCCCAACCACTAGATGCAACGACCAAATCACCTTCATTGAACTTATAAAAAAGGTCGTAATAGCCATCGACTGCCCAACTAGGTTTACGTGCTGGGTCATGCTCACAAATTGTTATGAAATGTGATTCAGTCATTAACATCGCGTTAATACTTGAAAAGTCATATTTATTTTTAATTTCATGAACGGCGTTTATTACACCTTCAACTAAACCGTGTTTTTCGATTTGACTCAAAATGAAATAGAAATATCTCTCACTATCGGTATCACCTTTAATTTCAGATTTGAACTTTTGCGAAATGGAATCGTCTAAGGCAGTCACTGGATATATGGCGCCGTTATGAATAAAGCTAAACCCGTGGCTAATAAATGGATGTGTGTTGTTTTCACTTACCGGAATCCCTGAAGTCGCCCAACGCAGATGCAACAACGCGCCATCTGTTTTTGTCTCGGAAATAGTTTCCTTGAAAGATTGGCTACTTTGCGCAATCTCGGGGGCACGCGTCAATTGAGAATCTAAAGTGTCATGATCAAAAGTGGCTACACCCCAGCCATCGCAATGTACAGAGGAAAGACTTATAAATTCTGGCAACTTTTCTCCGACTGCCTGCGCGAAGGATTCAGGTCGCAAAGACACGTAGCCCAAAAGTCGGCACATTTTCGGACAAACCTCTTCCCATAGGGGCACACTTTGAAGTAGAAAGGCTACCTCGGTGGCCCTCATCGATCCAGCACCAACAACCATGGATCAAGGTGTTCCATGGTTAAAGCGGCACAGGAGGAATGCAATTGGTTAATACACATGACGCTGACGCAGCGAAACTTGCTGAACTAGGGTACAAACAAGAGTTTGACCGAAAGTGGAGTGGTTTCCATAACTTCGCAATATCTTTCTCAATCATTTCGATTCTGTCGGGATGTTTTACAACGTTTGGACAAGCTTGGAATAACGGTGGTCCGGTTGCGATTTCTATCGGTTGGCCTGTTATCGCTTCCCTAATCATGATCATCGCTTTGTCTATGGCTGAACTTGTATCTGCGATGCCTACAGCAGGTGGTATTTACTACTGGGCATTTAAATTAGGAAAGCCAATTCATGGATGGATGACTGGTTGGCTGAACTTGGTAGGCCTAATTGCTGTTACTGCTGCCGTTGACTATGGATTTGCAACTTTCTTTGTAACAACTGCGAATCTCTACAACGACTACTTCAATACATCGAACCTGAATCAAGTTTTCGTGGTGTTCCTAATAACAATCGCTGCACACATTGCTTTAAATGTGTGGGGCGCCAAAGTTATTCATTCACTACAGACTATTAACGTTTATTGGCATGTTGTTGGCGTAACAGCGATCATCTTGATCCTGATTTTCATCCCAACTGAACACCAAACTGTTAACTGGGTATTCACAACCCAGATCAACAATTCAGGATTTAGCGCCGATGCATATTGGTTCTATGTTCTTCCTCTGGGCTTCTTGTTGACCCAGTACACAATTACCGGCTTCGATGCATCAGCTCACGTTTCTGAAGAAACCGGCAGCGCAGGCAAGAGTGCGGCACAAGGACTCTGGAAGTCTGTAGCTTATTCAGCAGTTGCAGGTTGGATCCTTCTTCTCTCATTCCTATTTGCAGCTACTGATGTAAAAGCAATTAACGATGCTTTCGGTTTCTCACCAGTTATCTTCCTTACATCCCTTCCACTCGAATGGGCGAAGGTGCTTCTGATTATCACTTGTGTAGGACAGTTCTTCTGTGGAATGTCTTGCGTGACCGCTGGTTCTCGTATGCTCTTTGCATTCTCACGTGACAAGGCTGTTCCAGGACATAAAATCTGGACAAAGCTTGATAAGAACCGTAACCCTTCCAATGCAGCAATTGGACTTGGTGTTGCTGGTGCAATTCTTACACTTCCAGCCCTTTGGGCTCCAGAAGGTTCAGTTGTTCCGGTTGCATTCTTTGCCGTTACATCTGTTGCTGTGATCGGACTCTTTGCAGGATTTGCAATCCCAATTTGGTTGCGATTTAAAGCAGGAGATTCGTTCAAAGTTGGCGAATGGAATCTTGGTAAGCACTACAAGTGGATGGCGCCAATTGCAGTTATTGAAATTGCACTTATCTCTATCGTCTTCTGTCTCCCAACAACTCCTGCCGGAGTTTGGGGAAGCAAAGACTTCGTCTGGGCATCTGCTCAATACGCACCAATTGCCATCTTGGTAGTTGTCGGCGGCGCATATATTTGGTGGCACGCTGGTGCCAAGAAATCCTTCAAGGGGCCAAATCGCACGATCGATCAGTAATCTATAAATAGAAATAGCCCCGTTGCGCACTTGCGCAGCGGGGCTATTCTTTTCCCATGAGTTCACAACTACGTGTTGAAAATAGAATTGCAATCGTCACTGGTGCAGGTTCCGGGATCGGCCAAGCAAGTGCCATCAGGCTTGCCGAGGAAGGCGCAACTGTTATTTGTGCAGACATCAACGGCGAGGCGGTGAATGCAACTGTAAAACAAATCATTGACTCAGGTTTCAAAGCCGAAGGCCGTTCCATTGATATCTCTGATAGCCAAGCCTGCACAGATCTTGTTGATTCCACCGCTGCCAAATTTGGATCAGTCGATATTTTGGTCAATAACGCTGGCGTTAACTTGCCTGGTGTTTTTCATGAAGTAACAAATGAGACCATCGATCGAACTCTTAATGTAAATGTCAAAGGCGCTATGTATTTAACAAGAGCGGCGCTGCCCCACATGCTAAAGAACCAACGTGGCTCAATCGTTAATATGTCCAGCGTAAACGGTCTTGTATCCGAGCCTTACTTAAGTGTTTACTCGGCGTCTAAAGGTGCGATCGTGATGTTCACTCGAGGTATCGCTTTAGATTACGCAAAGACTGGGATTCGCTGTAATGCAATCTGCCCAGGTTGGGTTGATACGCCGATTAACCATGCTCATGCCAAAATGCTCGGCGGGCTCGATCACGTTTACAAAACGATCGATTCTTTCCAGCCGATTGGTCGCCCTGGCACAAGCCGTGAGATAGCCAATGTGGTCCTATTTTTAGCCTCAGATGAGAGTTCATTTATGACTGGCTCCATAGTTTCGGCAGATGGTGGCATGACAGCGCAGTAAATGGAATAGTACGTACATGAGCGCGCTTACCTTAGAAAAATTAAAAGCCCTTGTCGCAGATGGAACCATCGATACCGTCGTTGTAGCTATGACGGATATGCAGGGCCGGTTAACTGGCAAGAGAATCCACGGACAGTACTTCCTTGACGAAGTTGTTAAGCATGGCACTGAGGGGTGCAACTATTTGCTCGCTGTAGACGTAGACATGAATACCGTTGCAGGTTATGAGATGTCTTCATGGGAACGCGGTTATAGCGATTTCGCACTCATCCCAGATCTAAATACTCTCCGCTTAATTACTTGGCAGCCAGGTGCAGCATTGATACTTGCCGATGTTGCTTGGCTTGATCACACAGATGTCGTTGCCTCCCCTCGTCAAATTTTGCGCAAGCAGATTGCTGAACTTGAAAAGGCGGGCATGGTTCCTATGTGCGGCACCGAACTCGAGTTTGTAGTCTTTAAAGATTCTTATGAAGAAGCCTGGAACAAGGGATATAAAGATTTAACTCCGGTAAATCAATATAACGTTGATTATTCAATTCTCGGTGGTTCCCGAATTGAACCTTTGCTTCGCGATATCCGTATGGGAATGACGACCGCTGGAATGACCGTGGAATCGGTAAAGGGCGAATGTAACTTCGGCCAACATGAAATCGCTTTCAAGTATTCAGATGCTCTTTCTAATTGCGATAATCACGTTATTTACAAAAATGGCGCGAAAGAGATTGCTGATCAACAAGGTTACGCGCTCACCTTTATGGCTAAGCCAAACGAAAAAGAAGGTAACTCATCGCACATCCATCTATCCTTCCGCGGGCTAAAGGGTGAGCTAGTGATGGTCGATGAAGCCGATAAAGAGCACGGCATGAGCGAACTTGGCCGCCAGTTCATCGCAGGCCAGATCGCACACTTGCGTGAGCTTTCTATTCTCTTTGCTCCAAATATCAATTCATATAAGCGTTATGTACCAGGCTCATTCGCACCAACTGCAATTCGTTGGGGGCGCGATAACCGTACTTGTGCACTTCGTCTGGTCGGTCACGGAGCAGGTCTGCGACTTGAAAACCGTGTACCCGGTGGCGATGTGAACCCATATTTGGCTGTTGCCGGAATCATTGCTGCAGGACTTGATGGCATTAAGAATAAAATGAAGCTAGAACCAGCATTTACTGGAAATGCTTATGATTCTGATTCATCTCGTGTACCTGCTTCAATGCCAGAGGCTTTAGATCTGTGGGAGAAGAGTGACTGGGTTAAGCAGACTTTCGGTGCTGAAGTACAAGCGCATTATGCAAATATGGCACGTGTTGAAATTGCCGCATATGGCAAAGC
>CAITKS010000187.1 GCA_903893085.1 uncultured Actinomycetes bacterium
CGATCTAGACGATGTGGACGAGAAAGTAGCTCACGAGCCTCTTCTACGGCTCCATTAGTGACCAAGGATCTAATTCGCGATGACGATATGACTTCGCCATCATCGGATTTTAGGTCTTGTACATCAACAGTGAAGTTATATTCAAGGCCATCTTTGACTAATGAATCCACGTTGCCCGCAGCTTTGTGCCCATAAGTAAAATTCTTACCAACAATGACAGTCGATGCGTTCAGTTGTCCGACAAGGACATCTTTTACAAAATCTTGTGGTGACATCGCTGCGAATTTTTCATTAAATTTTAAGACTGCAACTTGATCGGCGTTATGGATCTTAAGCAGCTCAACTCGATCAGATAGCGTAGTCAGCAAAGTTGGGGCACGATCTGGTGCAAAAACGTGCATCGGATGTGGATCAAAAGTTAAAGCTATAACGTTTCGCCCATCAGCAATTTCCTTGGCGCGATTAAGCAAGAATTGATGACCTTTATGCACGCCATCGAACACTCCGATGAGGACAACGTTGCCAGTAGCCATTTGTTAATTATTGCCGATTAGTTGGCCGCAGCAAAAACGGCGATTGGTTTGGCTTTGCCAGTCTCGTTCTTAAGTAGAGCGATTAAGCGATTATCGGGAGATAAAGCGGCAAAAACTTCATCGCTCGAATTAAGTGCAAGCGGTCTTCCAAAGGAGAGCTCTAGAACTTCATCAAGGCCCAATTCGCGGACCGAAAATGTTGCCCGAGCAACATCTGATAACTCAAGCGGAGTAAAGGATTGAGATTTCAAATCTGCAAAGGTAATCGCTTGTGAAATAGCGAATCCGGCAACTCGCGTACGTCGCAGGGCGCAAAGATGGCCGCCGACGCTAAGTTCAGAACCCAAATCTCGGGCAATTGCACGGATAAATGTCCCAGCCGAACAAGTAACATCGATATCAACTTCAACACGTTTACCAAGATGGCGAATTTCTAAAACCTTCAACTCTGAAATTGTTACGGTGCGGGCTGCGAGTTCAAAGACTTCTCCGGCGCGAACTCGGTCATAGGCTCGTTCACCGTCTACTTTTACGGCAGATACTGAACTTGGACGTTGTTGAATTTCTCCAACCATCTGCGCTAGACCATTTCGGATTTGTTCATCCGTTATTTTTGAGGCATCGGATTCGGAAATTACTTCGCCTTCATGATCATCGGTAACTGTTGCAGCGCCAAGAACAACTGTTGCCGTATATGACTTGTCTCCGTCGGTGATGTATTGCAGGAGACGAGTTCCGTTGCCAAAACCAAGAACTAATACTCCCGTTGCCATCGGATCAAGAGTTCCAGCATGTCCGACTTTGCGAGTACCTAATGATTTACGAGCAACGGCCACAACATCATGGCTTGTCATTGCAGGTGCTTTATCTACAACGAGAAAGCCATCAATCATTAGCGATTAATCTTCGATTACTTTAGGGACTTTATATGGATCTTCTCCCCCAGCAAATGATGCGTTCTTTCGCAATTGTGCAACTTCGGCATCTAGCTCGTGGACCTTATCCAATAAAGAATCGAGCGCTTTAGCGGATTCGGGAAGACCGTCTTCAAAGAATTCGATCGTGGGTGTTATGCGAGTCTGCAGATCGCGACCAACTGCGCTGCGAATAACCCCTTTGGCACTTTCAAGTGCCGCTGCTGTTGCAGCACGTTGTTCATCGTCACCAAATACTGTGTAAAAGATCGATGCGTTTTGTAGATCACCAGTTACGCGCGCATCTGTGACAGTGACGAAGCCCAGACGAGGATCTTTAATCTTCGTCTCAAGTAACTGCGCCACTACCACTTTGATGCGATCGGCAACTTTTTGTGTGCGGTGAGATTGGCCCATAATTAAACGCGCTTCTTCTCACGCATCTCAAAGACCTGAATTGTGTCTCCGATTTGCAGATCCTTCATATTGCCAAGACCGATACCGCACTCGAAGCCTTCCTTGACTTCAGTTGCATCATCTTTAAAGCGCTTGAGCGAATCGATCGTTAGGTCATCCAGGATGATTTCAGTTCCGCGCATGATGCGAGCTTTGGCATTTCGCTTGATTGATCCATCGCGAACGATTGAACCAGCGATATTTCCAGCCTTAGATGATTTAAAGATCTCGCGAACTTCAGCATTACCAAGCACGATTTCTTCGTACTCTGGCTTCAGCAAGCCCTTGAGTGAAAGTTCGATC
>CAITKS010000188.1 GCA_903893085.1 uncultured Actinomycetes bacterium
CATGAGTCGATCATACCCAAATACTTGAGTCGGGGCGACTCAGGTTTCCATAGGGTGTAACCCACAGCCCTAGGAACTTATTCCCGCGCATTTTTCCCTTTACCCTGATCCACATGACGCTAACGCTCGCCTTAATGATCATTGCCTACGGCATCACGGTCGCAGCTCTAACCCTGCTGGCAATTCGGGTTCGCCAATTAATAGGTATCTATAAAAAAGGTGCAGCTGACCCAACTCGAAGGGGTAATCGTGGCGCGCGTCTTAAAAACACTTTGAAAGAAACTCTTGGCCACACCAAGATGCTTAATTTCACCGCTACTGGAATTGCACACTGGTTTGTCATGATCGGTTTTGGCGCTTTATTCGGTACGTTGGTTCAGGCTTACTTCTTAATTGTTAATCAACGTTGGGCACTTCCGGTAATTGGCCACTTATGGCCTTATGAGTATTTCGTTGAGTTAATTACTTGGCTTACTGGTATTGGAATCGTGGCGCTAATTGGCATCCGCCAACTAACTCGCTTCTTTCACAAAGGGCGAACTTCTCGTTTCTTGGGATCTGGCAGTTGGAAGGCGTACTACGTCGAAGCCACAATTTTGGTGGTGGTCTTCTGTGTTATCGCGCTCCGCGGGCTAGAAGGCGCACTCTCTGAAGAAACTATTCGTAATAAGCACTACATCACCACTTGGTGGATTGCCGCAATGTTTAAAGAACTAACACTCGGTCAAATTACAACTTCTATCCAAATAGTCGCAGCAATTAAGATTTTTGTATCAATGCTTTGGTTTGTAGTTATCGCATCTAACTTCACAATGGGTGTTGCATGGCACCGCTTCTTGGCGCCATTTAATATTTTCTTTAAGCGAAATGCTGATGGCAAAAATTCACTTGGGCCGCTACCTGAAATGTTGTCGCACGGTAAACCAGTTAACTTTGAAGATCCAGCAGAAGATGATGTTTTTGGACTCGGGAATCGAGGTGACATTTCTTGGAAAGGTCTACTCGACATGACTTCATGTACCGAGTGCGGACGTTGCCAATCGCAATGCCCTGCTTGGCACACTGATAAACCGCTATCGCCAAAGCTATTGATTATGGCTATGCGCGACCATGCCATGTCTAAAGTGGTTGAAAATGAAGTATTAGTTGGCGAAAATGCGCCAATTTCTCTTGATGTTCTATGGTCTTGTACTACTTGCGGTGCTTGTGTAAATGAATGTCCAGTAGATATCGAACATGTAGATCACATTGTTAACATGCGACGTTTCCAAGTTTTAGTTGAATCAGAATTTCCTACTGAACTGGGCGGAACTTTCCGTAATTTAGAAAAAGCTGGTAACCCTTGGGGTGCTAATCGCAATGACCGCGAAGCCTGGATCGCTGAGTGCGATTTCCCAATTAAAGTTGTTGAAGGCGTATTGCCTGATGAAGTTGAATATTTATTCTGGGTTGGTTGCGCTGGAGCTTACGAAGAACGTGCAAAGAAAACAACAAAGGCAGTCGCTGAATTACTTCACATGGCCGGTGTTAATTTTGCAGTTCTAGGTAAGCGCGAAACCTGTACTGGCGACCCTGCTCGTCGAAGCGGAAACGAATTCTTGTATCAAATTCTTTCGCGCGAAAATATTGATACTTTTAATGAAGTATTTGCGAACCGCGATGTTTCCAAAGGCAACAAGAAAATTGTTGTAACTTGCCCGCATTGCTTTACAACCATCGGTCGCGATTATGCTCAAAGTGGTTTCGAGTTAACGATGATTCACCACACGCAATTGTTAAATCAATTAGTGCGGGAAAAGAAGTTGATTCCAGTTAATAAGGCAACTACTTCGCTTACTTATCATGATCCTTGTTACTTGGGCCGACATAATGAGATTTACCAACCACCACGCGAGCTATTAAATGCAACTGGTGTAAAAGTTACTGAGATGCCACGTAACCAAGAACGCTCTTTCTGTTGCGGTGCTGGCGGTGGTCGCATGTGGATGGAAGAAAAAATTGGCGAGCGCATCAATTTGAGTCGCGTCGATGAAGCTATTGCTACCGGGGTAGATGAAGTTGCTGTTGCTTGTCCGTTCTGTCGAGTAATGGTCACCGACGGAATGACCGCCCGCGAATCAGATGTTGAAGTTTTAGATGTGGCTCAAGCGCTATTACGCGCAGTAAAGCCTCAGTCTGAATCGGGTGTATTCTCAGGTAATTCACAGAATCCTTAAGCATCCTTCTCTTAAGCCGCATTCTGCGGTCCCAGAAAAGTTTCTGGAAAAATTAGAGAGGCATACATGAGTA
>CAITKS010000189.1 GCA_903893085.1 uncultured Actinomycetes bacterium
GCAAGCGGTGCTGGGAATGGACCGAGGTCTTTAATGACAGTGCGCAAGTCACCAGCAACATCACCTAAACCTTTTCCAGCAACCTTGGAAATTTGATCATGCAGTGCATCGATCCCTGGTTGCCCAGCACCTGATGCCGCTTGATATGAAGAGACAACTAATTCTTTCAAACCGAACTTTTTATCAAGTGCACCCATCGCAACAATCATAGAAAGAGTTGTGCAGTTTGGATTAGAGATAATTCCCTTTGGGCGCTTCTTAATATCTTTTGGATTTACTTCTGGAACAACCAACGGAACTTTCTTATCCATACGGAATGCGCCAGAGTTATCGACAACGACTGCGCCACGCTTTGCAGCAATTGGAGCCCATTCGGCAGAAATTTCATCTGGAACATCGAACATTGCGATATCAATTCCATCAAATGCTTCAGGTGAAAGTGCAACAACGGTCAGCTCTTCACCACGGCATGTTAACTTCTTACCAGCACTACGAGCAGATGCGATCAAACGAATTTCACCATAAACATTTTTGCGCTTGCTTAAAATGTCGAGCATGACTGTGCCGACAGCACCTGTTGCACCGACTACTGCAAGTGAAGGAAGTTTCTTCTGGCTCTTTACTTTTTTTGTCATCGTCCTGACCCTCCGTAAACAACTGCTTCTACTTGATCTGCATCCAAACCAAATGCGGTGTGGGCTGCGCGAACACCCTTTTCTAGGTCACTTTCGCGGCAAATAATTGAAATTCTGATTTCAGAAGTTGAAATCATTTCGATGTTCAAGCCTGCCTCAGCCATAGCTGCAAAGAAAGTGGCTGTAACGCCAGGATGTGAGCGCATTCCTGCGCCAACAAGTGAAAGCTTGCCGATTGAATCATCGTATTGAATAGATGCGAAGCCAACTTCACCTTGGATGCGCTTGAGAATTGTTGTTGCATTTACGCCTTCGGCCTTTGGAACTGTAAATGAAATATCAGTAAGTCCGGTTGCGGCGGCAGAAACATTTTGAACAATCATGTCGATATTGATGTCAGCATCGGCGATTGCTTGGAAGATGCGTGCTGCGATACCAGTGCGGTCAGGAACGCCAACGATTGTTACTTTTGCCTCGGTTTTATCGTGTGCGATTCCCGAGATGATGGCTTGCTCCATGTTTCCTCCTTCGGGATGGTTTTCAACCACCCAGGTTCCTTCGTTTGGTGAAAATGATGAACGTACGTGAATTGGTAAGTTGTAACGGCGGGCATATTCCACACAACGCAAGTGCAGAACTTTTGCACCCGCTGCTGCGAGTTCTAACATTTCTTCGTAAGTAACAGATTTCAGTTTGCGCGCGGACGGGACAACACGTGGGTCGGCGCTAAATACTCCATCAACGTCTGTGTAAATCTCGCAAACATCTGCATCAAGGGCTGCTGCAAGTGCAACCGCAGTTGTATCCGAACCGCCGCGACCAAGAGTTGTGATGTCTTTCGTATCTTGCGAAATTCCTTGGAAGCCCGCAACAATTGCAATTGCGCCATCTGCGAGCGCTTCTTGAATCCGACCAGGTGTCACATCAATAATGCGCGCGCGGCCATGTGCAGAATCGGTAATAACGCCGGCCTGTGAACCGGTAAATGATCGAGCTTCGTGACCCAAATTTGAAATTGCCATTGCAAGCAGCGCCATCGAAATTCGCTCGCCAGCAGTTAGCAACATATCTAATTCGCGACCACCCGGGATTGGGGTGACCGCATTGGCTAAATCAATAAGTTCATCGGTGGTATCGCCCATGGCGCTGACGACAACAACGACCTGGTTGCCATCTTTCTTCGCCGCAACGATTCGGGCAGCAACGCGCTTCATGCCCTCGGCGTCGGCAACGGAGGATCCGCCGTATTTCTGAACGATTAGTCCCATGGGTCAATAGTGAAGCAATTTTCCGCTGCTTTCCACCCGATTAGGGAAAATCTCAATAATTGAGATGACGATGCGTTCAGATAGTGAGACGTTTAGCCTTCGACGTTACGGCGGCCCTCAAAGGCGCGCCCCAGCGTTACTTCATCTGCATATTCCAGGTCTCCGCCAACCGGCAGGCCGCTGGCCAAACGTGAAACATTTATTCCAAGAGGTTTGATCAATCGTGCCAAGTAAGTGGCTGTTGCTTCACCTTCGAGGTTTGGATCAGTCGCCAAAATAACTTCGGTGATATTTGAATCAGATAAACGAACCATTAATTCACGAATGCGCAATTGATCTGGACCAATGCCATCGATCGGGCTAATCGCACCACCAAGTACGTGATACTTGCCGCGAAATTCGCGAGTGCGTTCGATTGCGATTACATCTTTACTTTCTTCGACAACACAAATTTGTGCAGGATCACGACGTGGATCACGACAGATGCGACATTCAGTCTCTTCAGAGACATTGCCGCATTGATCGCAGAATCTAACGCGCTCTTTAACGGTACGGATTGCATCTACTAAATTAAGTGCGGCATCTCCATCTGATTGCAGAATGTGGAACGCGATTCGTTGGGCGCTCTTTGGTCCAATACCTGGCAGACGTCCCAGCGCATCGATGAGATCTTGGATCGC
>CAITKS010000190.1 GCA_903893085.1 uncultured Actinomycetes bacterium
AGGTGTCCATTAGTGATCAACCAATTTGCGCGCCGAAGGCAATTGTTTCGCCTTACTTGCGACCCTTGCGCTTTGGTTGATTGCGAGGACCACGATTAACGCTTGGACTAAGTGTCGGACGTGCTGAACTTGAAGCAGCAGCCACTTCAACGTTTGCTCCCCCACGAGATGCCACACGCTTTGCAAGCGCTTGCATAGCAGGCTCTTTTTCGCGAAGGGATGCCAAGAATGGTGGAGCGATAAAGATAGAAGAGTAGGTGCCAACAGCTAGCCCAATAAAGAGTGCCAGTGAAAGATCTTTCAACGTTCCGGCGCCAAGTAATCCGGCGCCAACAAAGAGAATGGATCCAACTGGCAGAAGCGCAATTAGAGAGGTGTTTGCTGAACGCACGATTGTCTGGTTGACGGCTAAGTTTGCCGCTTGTGAGTAGGTCATCTTGCCAACTGCGGCAACTGATTTGGTGTTTTCACGAACTTTATCGAACACAACAACAGTGTCGTAAAGGGAGTAACCGAGAATAGTTAGAAAACCGATGACAGTTGCTGGCGTAACATCGAAACCAACCAGCGCATAAATACCAACAGTGATAAATACGTCATGGACAACCGCAACAATGGCCGCAATCGCCATTTTTGGTTCGAATGCCATTGCCAAAAAGAGCATGATCACAAGTAAGAACGCAATAAGACCATACAGAGCCTTCTTAGTGATCTCTTTACCCCAAGATGGTCCGATGATCTGTGTATCAATGGATTCGATGGCTACATCGAAAGTTTGAGTAAGAGCACTTTCAACGGCCTTCGATTGTGCAGGCGTTAGCGCGCCAGTTTGAATGCGGATCTTAGAATCGCCAATTTTTTGAACGATGATTTCACCTGGAATATCTACTGAAGCAACAGAAGCGCGAGCCTGTTCCACGCTGATTCCTGATTTATTAACAGTGTAAGAAGATCCACCCTTGAATTCAATTCCAAGGTGTAGTCCTTGAATCGCAAGTGCTGCAATAGAGGCAAGGATAAAGAACGCTGAGATCAAATACCAACGACGTCGACGTCCTATGAAATCAAAAGATGTTTCACCGGTGTAAAGACGACCACCAAGACCAGAAAGTTTTGACATCGCTTACGCCTCCAATGTTGATACAGATTGAGTTGATTTCATACCGATGCTCTTAGGCGATAACCCAGAGAGTCGATGACCAGATGAGAAGAACTTAACCCCAGCCAGAATCGTGACTATTGGCTTCGTGAATAAGAACACAACGATGAGATCTACGAGTGTTGTGAGTCCAAGTGTGAATGCGAAACCACGAACTCCGCCAACTGCAAAGAAGTAAAGAAGAACTGCCGCGATTAGCGAGACAGCGTCTGCAACTAAAATTGTGTGGCGAGCCTTTAGCCAACCGCTTTCAACGGCAGAACGCAGTGAACGTCCTTCGCGGGCTTCATCACGAATTCTTTCGAAGAAAACGATAAATGAGTCTGCGGTAACACCAATTGCGACGATTGCTCCCGCAATTCCCGCCAAAGTTAATGTGAATCC
>CAITKS010000191.1 GCA_903893085.1 uncultured Actinomycetes bacterium
AAAATAGAAAGGATGTGATCTATCTATCGGATTTCCTTGAGTACCGAAATCTGTTGGTGCTGCGTTTGCCTTAGGTTTACGTTTGATTCGATCTGCTATAGCCATGAGCACCATTCTAAAGCGTTATCCTTGCTTCATGGCGTTGCGCATTACGGGATTAGGCGAAGAAATCGCCGCTGTTACTGGGCTGCCTTGGCATATTAATTTGGAGGAGTGGCCGGAAGATCCAGCCTTGGCAGAAAAGCGCGGTATTTCGCGCCACATTGTGCGCCTGGTTCGATCCACCGATGATCCCGATGCAGAAGTTTATGCGGTTAAAGAAACGGTCTCAGAATTTGCGAATCGTGAATATAAAGCGCTGCGCGAACTCGCGCAGTTAGGTGCACCAAGTGTTCAAGCAATTGCAGTAATCGAAGGGCGCACCGATCACGATGCCGAAGAGTTGCCATGCGCACTTGTCACTCGATTCTTGCCTTATTCATTGCCATACCGAGTTCTTCTGAGCGGTAAAGAAGTAACGTCAAATGACATAACCATGATGGCAAATGCGTTGGCCTTGTTATTGGTGCAGTTACATTTGTTGGGTTTTTGGTGGGGAGATTGTTCACTTTCAAATACTTTATTCCGCCGAGATGCCGAAGCCTTCGCTGCATATTTGGTCGATGCCGAAACTGGTGAATTCCAAAAATCACTTAGTGATGGACAGCGCGAACACGATCTTGAAATTGCCCATTTTAACGTCGCAGCAGAGTTGGAAGATTTAGCGCTATCTGGAGTTCTCTATCCGGGGATGGATCCGATCCGCGCCAGCGAGGCAGTTATAAAGCGCTATCACCGAATTTGGAAAGCTTTGAAAGAGCGACAAGTTCTTGATCCTAAGGATCGCCATGCGGTCGAGCGTGCGATGCGCCAATTGCATGATTTAGGTTTTGCTGTCGATGAAGTTTCAGTTTCTCTTGACGGAGAATCACAAAAACTTTACTTCCAACCAAAACTTGTAGCACCTGGTTATCACCGTAACCGTCTTCGCGAATTAACAGGTTTGGAAACTGAAGCTCTACAGGCCAAACGTTTGTTGGCATCTCTTGATCGCTTCCGCGGTCGTGAAGAAAGCCCTAAGCCACCGATTGCCGATTCTGCACGTCGCTGGCTAAATGAAACATATCGGCCAATTGTTCAGATGATTCCACAGAACTTAGAAGGAAGAATCGAAGAGGCACAGTTCTTCCATGAAGTTCTGGAACATCGCTGGTATTTAAGTGAACGCGAAGGCCACGATGTTGGACTAACATTTGCAGCAAAGTCATATATTGACGATGTCATGCCATTTAGAAGCGATTCTGGAACAGATTTAGGAGTTAGGAAATGACCTTGCCTCCTAACTTTGGGCGTGCAGTTGATCTAAGTTCTCTCGGGAAACCAAAGCCAGAAGCAACCGGTCCGATGCCAGGTGTTGAAATTACACCTGAGAATTTAACTAACCAATTTTTGGCTTTATCTAAAACCAAGCCTGTTGTACTTATCTGTTGGTCACCGCGATCTGCCGAATCGCAAGAAGTTGTTGCAATTCTTGGGAAGTTGGCATCGGATGATGCTGGTTCATGGATTTTGGGTCATGTTGATGTCGATGCACAGCCACAGGTTGCTCAGGCGTTGCAAGTTCGCGCTGTTCCATTTGCAGTTGCAATTATCAATGAGCAGATGGTTCCGTTATTTGAACAGCCTTATCCTGAAGAACAAATCAGAATGGTGATCGATAAAGTATTAGCGCTTGCCACCGAACAAGGTGTTGGTGAAGCTTCCGTTGAAAAAATCGAACCCGAGGAAGAAGAAGCACTCACCGCTCTGGATGTCGGAGACTTTGCAACGGCAGAGGCGGCGTATAAAAAATTATTAGCGCGCAAACCAGGTGATTCCTTTGCAACTTTAGGTCTGGCACAGACCCAACTTTTGGCACGTACGGAAGGTCTAGATGGTGCAAAAATTATGCAAGATGCAATTTCTGCTCCCGATGACGTGCAGATCCAAATGCAATGTGCTGATATCGAAGTTGTTAGTGGTTATTTAGAACCAGCATTCGCGCGATTGCTACGCATGATTCAACTCCTTGATGGCGCCGACAAGAAGGCTGTCAAAGATCGCTTGTTGGAACTATTTGCATTGGTAGATCCAGCAGACCCGCGTGTCATTAAAGCGCGCGCAGCGCTAGCGAATGCACTCTTTTAATGCGCACTATTTCGCCAAAATCAGAATTTAGACAACTTCAGCTGCTCTTCTTTGTATTTGCCATTTTTATCATGGCTTGGGTTCCGAGATTTCCGGAAGTAAAGGCCAATCTTGGGCTCAGCAATGGGCAATTCGGAACTTTGATTAGTACAGGAACTCTTGGATCGTTGGCTAGCCTCTTTTTTACAGGACATATTGTCCATAAATATGGTGCGAAAGTTGTGATTCTTTCAAACACACTTCTTCTTACTCTTTCCTATATCGCAATTACTCAAACCAAATCACCGGCTCTATTTCTGATATTTAATATTGCGTTGGGCTGGGGAATTTCGGGTTATCACATCGCAGTCAATGCACAGGCATTTCACTCGATGGGACGCGTAAAAGACTTAACCGTTTCAAATTTACATGGAATGTGGGCTTTAGGAGCCGTGGTCACTGCTATTTTTTCCGGACTTATTGTTGGTCATATCGGTTTAGCACTTCATATTGGTGGCATAACAGTTGCTATGGCGTTTGTAGTTTTTGCCTCTGTTAATAAATTATCACCCGTATTAATTAAGGCAAATGAAGATAAAGAAGAGCATCTGCCACTTCGCACTCTGGTTACTTCATTTAAAATTGATTGGTTGGTAAGTGGTGGACTGCTTTGTGCGGTATTTCTGGAGTTCGCCACAGGTGATTGGTCGGCGATCTTTACTAAAGAACGCATTGGTGTAAGTGCCGGCCTTGCAGCCCTTCCATATATATTTTTTATGATCGCAATGATTGCTGGCAGGCTCGGAGCAAAGAGAATTACCCAGCAATTTCATATCCACCACGCGGTTAGATTTTTGGGACTTATCGGTGGGTTTGGCTTTCTAATATTCTTGGCAATTGCAGTAAACATCCCCGAAGATCATAAGTATTGGGCGCTTGCTTCAACATGTGCTGCTTTTGCCTTCGGGGGAGCTGGATCATCTCTGATGGCGCCGACTTTTTACACGGCAGGAAATAAACGTTCAAACTTGCCAAGCGCCGTAGTTGTTGGTCAGATGGGCGTTGTTAATAACGTAGCGGTTTTTATCCTTAAAGCCTGCGTTGCTTGGACAGCGCAATTCAGCGGATCTTTAGCGATCGCCTTAACTATTCCCGCCCTACTGCTTATATCTGCTGCGTACTTTGCGAAGGTATTAAAGGCAGATTAGCTCTGCGTTTAACCAGAACCTTCGGTATTACCTGGATCTGCAGCGTTAATATCGTTAATTTGATATTTGTTAATCGCTTCCTGAATAACGCTTTGCTTTACTGCTCCGGCTTTAGCAAGGGAAGCCAGAGTTGCTACAACGATAGATTCGGCATCAACTTTAAAGTGACGACGTAGCGCACCACGAGTATCAGATAGACCAAAGCCATCGGTTCCAAGTGAAACAAATTCTTGTTCTACCCATGGAGCTACTTGATCTTGAACAGCGCGCATGTAATCACTCACGGCAATCACTGGACCTTCTGCGCCACGTAACTTATGTGTTATGTAAGCGGTGCGTTGATCTGATGGATTGAGCAAGTTATGACGATCAACAGAAAGTCCATCACGACGTAGTTCATTCCAAGATGTAACTGACCAGACTGATGCGTTAACGCCCCAATCGGATTCCAGAAGCTTTGCAGCCTTTAGGGCCCAGTTCATGCCGACGCCGGATGCCAA
>CAITKS010000192.1 GCA_903893085.1 uncultured Actinomycetes bacterium
TCGGCTGGACCTTGTCCAACAATTACTAGCTGTATATCAGGTTGAGAATCCAGGATTGCTAAATCATCGATACGTTTTTCATTGGCTAAGCGGCCAACGTAACCGACTATATATTTAGCCCCACGCTTTTCTAAGAATTCTTGACGCAATTCTTCATCGCGCTTTTCTGGTGTGAAGTTAACGAGGTCTACACCGCGTTGCCAGAGTTTTACATTTTCAACTCCGCTACTTTCCAAATCGCGGCAAGCCCAAGCAGATGGTGCAAGAGTCAGATCTGTTGTTGAGTGAATACGAGCCACCCAACGCTTCAAAGTGTTGTGCGCAACGGTTAATCCGTAATGGCGAGCAAAGCCTGCGATATCTGTCTGATAAACCGAAACTGTAGGAATATTTGCTTTACGAGCTAAACGCGCAACGTAATGCCCCAAAAAGATTGGTGAAGCTAAATGGATAACATCCGGACTAAAGCCCTCGATAAATGGTTCTAACTCTTTTTTGGGCAGACCCATCGGAATTAGCTTTTTCATCGCAATGCTTGGTACGTGCTTAATCTTGAAACCTAAGTAATCCTTCGGAGCATTTTCACTTTCGGGTGCGATCACAAGAACTTCATGGCCCGCGCGCTTGCAAAATTCCATCAGACGAAGAACCGAGTTGGTAACACCATTTACCTGTGGCAGAAAAGCCTCGGTCACAATCAGGATTCGAAGTGGCGCAGCGCTTACGGTGGCGATCATGGGTCAAAGATGAACTCTGGCCATTACCGAGTGCAGATAAATAGGTGAAGTGTCGGTAAAGGCCAGGTGAAGTATTGGTTGAGGGTTTAGCGGTAGAAATTTCTGCTACTGGTGAGTAACATCTGCGCTATGAAGATTGCCGTATGCGTAAAGCAGGTTCCGGATTCGTGGGCTGAGAAGAAAATGGTCAACGGAGTTCTAGATCGCGAAAACGTTGACGCTGTTCTAAATGATTTAGATGAATACGCAGTTGAAGAAGCGCTGCGAATTGCAGAAGCACATGGTGGCAATGAAGAAGGTGGCGCCAATACTGTCACTGTAATTTCAATGGGACCAGATCGCGCAACTGAGGCGGTTCGTAAAGCGTTATCAATGGGTGCAAATGATGCAATCTTGGTAACCGATTCAGCCCTTGCTGGTGCGGATGCGCTGGCAACTTCTGCGGTTCTTTCCAAAGTAATTAGCGATGGCGGATATGACCTAGTGATCTGCGGAACCGAATCAACCGATGCGCGCATGAGCGTTGTTCCGGCGATGATTAGCGCTCGCTTGGGTTGGGCGCAATTAACTTTTGCATCAAAGGTAACTGTTGATCCCGCAGGCACGGTTGCAATTACTCGCGTGACTGAAGCTGGCGTTGACGAAATCTCTGCTTCATTTCCATGCGTGATCAGCGTTGTCGAAAAAATTAATGAACCGCGCTATCCATCATTTAAAGGCATCATGGCCGCAAAGAAGAAAACTATTGATGTTCGCGATTTTGCAAGCACCGGTGCAGAGTTCACAAAATCTTGGTCAGTTGTCGTTGATGCAGCGCCACGCCCACCTCGTGCCGCTGGTGTTGTAATTACTGATGATGGCAGCGCTGGTCAA
>CAITKS010000193.1 GCA_903893085.1 uncultured Actinomycetes bacterium
GGCGATCTCAGTTGTTGTTGCTGTTGAGCCAGTTGCAGATGCGCTGATCGAAAAGATTGTTAGCCGTATGGATAAGTTGCGCACCGGTGATGGTCGCCGTGGCTGCGATATGGGTCCACTTGTTACAAAAGAACACCGCGATAAAGTCGCTGGCTATATTGATGTGGCAATTAAAGACGGCGCAAAGGTTGTAGTTGATGGTCGCGGCGTAAAGGCAGATGGCGAGGCTGCAGGTTTCTGGCTTGGGCCAACCTTGATCGATAACGTGCCAACAACTTCTAGCGTCTATAAAGATGAAATCTTCGGACCAGTCCTTTCTATTGTTCGTGTTAAGTCATACGACGAAGGCGTTTCACTTATCAATAGCGGTGCTTTCGGCAATGGAACTGCGATCTTTACTAACGATGGTGGCGCCGCTCGTCGTTTCCAGAATGAAATTCAAGTTGGCATGGTCGGAATCAACGTTCCTATTCCAGTGCCAGTTGCGTATTACTCATTCGGTGGTTGGAAGCAATCACTATTTGGCGATACCAAAGCGCACGGAGAAGAAGGCGTTCACTTCTTTACACGTGGCAAGGCGATTACATCTCGTTGGCTTGATCCAAGCCACGGCGGCATCAACCTCGGTTTCCCACAGAATTAATTTCTAATCATGGCGGCCAAGTGGTTGTATAAAAAAGGTGAGCTATCCAGCACAGGCTGGGATCTTCACTTTGATGCAACCGCTTCGCCACTGCCCGAAATTAAACATGTTGGAATCCGCGTTGGAACAGTAACTCCTGCAAATCAGCTAACGATTTCCGCGGATTCACAGGAGCGCACCATTTTTGTATTAGATGGAGGCGATGTTTCTGTTGAGATTTCCCACAGCGGCACAACAGAAACAAAAACACTGCGCGGGCGTAAATCAGTTTTCTCTGGGCCAACAGATCATCTATATGTGCCAATTGATTCATCGATTGTGATCTCAGGATCGGCGCGTGTGGCTGTTGGTGAAGCCCCCGCCAAGAACGTTAAACCGATCTCACTTTTAAAGCGCGAAGATGTTCCAGTTTTTATTCGCGGTGCAGGACGTGAAACGCGGCAGGTTCATAACTTTGGAATGCCCGATACTTTGGATGCGGATCGGTTTATCGTGGTCGAAGTAATTGTTCCGGCTGGCAACTGGTCGGGTGCACCTGCGCATAAACACGATACCTACATCGCAGGAAAAGAATCTAACCTTGAAGAAATTTATTATTTTGAAAGCGCGCTCGAACGAGGTCGAACTGCAACTGGTCCAGTTGATCCAGTTGGTTACTTGCGCGGTTATGCATCCGATGACCGTGAATTCGATATCACCGCCGAAGTCCGAAGTGGTGATTTAGTTCTGGTGCCTCATGGTTGGCATGGCCCAGTTGCTGCCGCTCCTGGTTATGACTTGTACTTCTTCAACGTGATGGCAGGGCCTGACCCTGTGCGCGAATGGAACGTTACAGATGACCCTCATCATGCGTGGATCCGTGAAAGCTGGAAAAACCAAGCCCAAGATCCGCGACTTCCATACAAGAGTTAATCACCAGTTAATAGGAGAAGATAGAGCCATGACAACTCGCAAAATGAGCGTTGGCCAAGCGATCGTTGAATTCTTGGCGCACCAATACACCGTCGATGGCGATCATCGTGAACGCACTATCCAAGGTGTATTTGGAATCTTCGGTCATGGAAATGTTGCGGGAATCGGGCAAGCGCTGAAACAACTCTCAACAACTGATCCTGATGTCATGCCATATTTCCAAGCACGTAATGAACAAGCAATGGTTCACGAGTCATCAGCATTTGCGCGCATGAAGCGACGTCGTGCAACATTTGCTTGCACCGCATCTGTTGGACCAGGGGCAACAAATATGCTCACGGGAGCCGCGGTTGCTACAACAAACCGTTTGCCAGTTTTATTGTTACCTTCAGACACTTTTGCAAACCGCGCCGCTGACCCTGTTCTGCAACAACTGGAACAGCCTTATGACTTATCAATGACGGTAAATGATGCCTTCAAACCACTTTCTAAATTCTTCGATCGCATTAATCGTCCAGAACAAATCTATTCGTCACTTTTAAATGCGATGCGCGTATTAACCGATCCGGTCGAAACTGGCGCAGTCACAATTTGTTTGCCTGAAGATGTACAGGCCGAAATCATTGATGTTCCATTGGAATTCTTAGCAGACCGCGAATGGCATATCCGTCGTCCACGACCAGATGCTGGGCTTTGCGCTGAAGCCGCCAACTTGATCCGCGCCGCTAAGCGTCCAGTTATCGTTGCAGGCGGTGGCGTCATTTACTCCGATGCGCACGCTGCCCTTGCGCACTTTGCTGAGACAACCGGAATCCCCGTCGGTGTTTCACAAGCTGGCGTTGGTTCACTTAATTGGGATCACCCACAAATGACTGGATCAGTTGGCGCCACGGGCACAACTACTTCAAATCGTTTGGCCGCAAAAGCTGATTTAGTAATTGGAATCGGAACTCGCTATAGCGACTTCACAACAGCATCGCGTACTACTTGGCAAAACAATGATGTTAAATTCATCAATATCAATATCGGATCATTCGATGCTTACAAGCATGGCAGTGCAATCCCGATTGTGGCCGATGCCCGCGAAACACTGGTCGAGCTAAGTGCCGAGATGATGGGTTATTCCGTAGAAGCAGCGTATGCAAAAGAGATTGCATCCGAAAAAGCCGCTTGGGATAAACAAGTTGATGCGGCATTCGTTGATCGTAAGTTAGCAAAGCCGAGCCAAACAGAAATTATTGGCGCGGTACAAGCCGCATCCGACCCACGCGATGTTTTGATTTGCGCCGCAGGTTCACTGCCAGGTGATTTACATAAGTTATGGCGTGTGCGCGATCAACTCGGTTATCACGTTGAATACGCCTTCTCTTGCATGGGTTATGAAATTGCCGCTGGGCTAGGTGTGGCACGTGCAGATTCTTCTCGCACTCCAATCGTTATGGTCGGAGATGGTTCGTATCTAATGATGCATACCGAGATGGTTTCGGCAGTTGCTGAAGGTCTTAAATTCGTGGTCGTATTGATTCAAAACCATGGCTTCGCATCGATCGGCCATTTGTCTGAAGATGTTGGTTCAGAGCGTTTTGGAACCAAATACCGTTACCGCGACAGCAAGGGAAATAACTTCGAAAATGGTGACGTGTTACCGGTAGATCTGGCCACCAACGCCGAGAGCCTGGGCATGAACGTAATTCGTATAAATGAATCACCAAGTGCTATCTCGGATTTAACTGCAGCGGTAAAGGCAGCCAAGGCGCATCCCAAGGCAACTTTGATTCACATAAATAACGATCCGCTTTTGTACGCACCTGATGGTGAGGGTTGGTGGGATGTACCGATCACA
>CAITKS010000194.1 GCA_903893085.1 uncultured Actinomycetes bacterium
AATACTCGTCGTGGTGCAGAGCGCGTCATTCGCGATGCATTCGCTCGTGCGAGCAAGCGCGAACGTAAGAAGTTAGCGCTGATCCATAAGAACAATGTGCTCACTCGCGCTGGCGGCCTTTGGACTCGTACTTTCAATGAAGTCGCTAAAGAGTTCCCAGATATCACGACTGAATATCTACATGTTGACGCTGCCTCGATGTTCTTCGTGACAAACCCAGAACGTTTCGATGTTGTTGTAACTGATAATTTATTTGGTGACATCTTGACTGATATCGCTGCTGCCATCTGTGGCGGAATTGGTTTAGCCGCCTCAGGCAACATCAATCCAACTGGCAAATTCCCGTCAATGTTCGAACCAGTTCATGGATCAGCTCCTGACATTGCTGGCAAGAATTTAGCTGATCCAACTGCCACAGTAATGTCGGTTGCCATGTTGTTGGATCACATGGGTCTAGCTGCTGCTGCCCGCGAAGTTGAAAAAGCTGTTGCGCAAGATTTGCTTAATCGTGGCGATAAGAAACGTTCTACAACTGAAGTTGGCGATGCGCTGCTCGCATTGCTAACCGCATAGGCAAAGAAGGGAAATACAATGAAGTACCGCCTTTCTACCACTGCTGTCTCCGTTGCTGATCGCGCCGAAAAAATTGCAAACCCAGGTTTTGGTAAGTACTACACCGACCACATGGTTATCTGCGAATGGAATGAAGCAACTGGTTGGGACGAACCCGAACTAATTCCATATGGCCCACTTTCACTTGATCCAGCAACAGCGGTATTTCATTACGGCCAAGAAATTTTCGAAGGCATGAAGGCGTATCGCCAACCTGATGGCGGCATTTCACTCTTCCGCCCAGATGCCAACGCAATACGTTTCGCTCGCAGCGCTAATCGCTTAGCTCTTCCTGAAATGCCAGTAGATCTCTTTATCGAAACTGTAGAAGAGTTGGTAAAGATTGATGGCGGCTGGACTCCGGGCCAGATCGGTGAAGCTCTTTATTTGCGCCCATTTATGATCGCAACTGAGGTTGGCTTAGGAGTTCGCCCTACCAACAAGGCCACCTACTTACTTATTGCTACGCCTGTTGGTGCTTACTTTGACCCATCAAAGGCCGTAAGCGTTTGGATCTCAACTGAATATGTTCGTGCAGCTCTTGGCGGCACTGGCGAAGCTAAATGTGGTGGCAACTATGCAGCGTCACTAGTTGCGCAAAAGGCGGCTGCAGCTCAAGGTTGCGATCAAGTTGTTTGGATCGATGCGGTAGAACGCAAATGGGTTGAAGAAATGGGCGGCATGAATCTTTACTTCGTAAGAGGTAAGGGCGCCGATGCCACTGTCGTAACACCAAAGTTAACTGGCACTTTATTGCCAGGCATTACGCGCGATTCAATTCTTAGTGTTGCTGCCGACCTTGGTTATAAAACTTCTGAAGAAATGATCAGCATCGATGATTGGCGCGATGGCGTTGCAAGCGGCGAGATCACTGAAATTTTTGCTTGCGGAACTGCAGCTGTTGTTTCTCCAGTTGGACAAGCTAAGAGCACTATGGGAACTTGGGTAACCGGCGATGGTCAACCAGGTGTAATCACCATGCAGATTCGCAACACGTTACTTGGAATTCAACACGGCACAATCGCTGATACCCATAACTGGGTTCATAAGGTTCTCTAAGAATTAGCCATGACAATCAACGACGCCTTTCATATCTATGACACCACTTTGCGCGATGGTGCGCAGCAAGAAGGTCTCAACCTTTCGGTGCACGATAAGTTAGCAATCGCACGTCACTTAGATGATTTAGGTGTTGGTTTCATTGAAGGCGGATGGCCAGGTGCTAATCCAAAAGATACCGAATTTTTCGCGCGCGCTAAGAAAGAGTTGCAGTTAAGGAACGCCACATTTGTAGCTTTCGGTGCAACTCGTCGTCCTAATGTGAAAGCAGCCGATGACGCTCTACTTGGTGCACTTCGCGATAGCGGTGCACCAGCAGTTACTTTGGTAGCAAAGTCTTACGATCGCCATGTTGATTTAGCGCTTAAGACCACACTCGATGAGAACTTAGCGATGATTCGCGATTCGATTACTCATCTACGTGCCGAAGGTCAGCGAGTATTCCTCGATGCTGAACACTTCTTCGATGGTTATCGCTCTAATCGCGCATACGCTCTTGAAGTCGTTCGTGTTGCGGCCGAGTCAGGCGCTGATGTAATCGCACTTTGCGATACCAATGGTGGCATGTTGCCTGATGAGCTTTCCCAAGTCGTTCATGATGTATTGCAAGCAAGTAACGCTCGCCTTGGAATTCATTGCCACAATGACACAGGTTGCGCAGTTGCTAACTCAATGGCCGCCGTTGCAGCTGGAGCCACTCACGTTCAAGGGACGCTTAATGGTTATGGTGAGCGCACCGGAAATGCTGATCTAGTCACGATTATTGCTAACTTAGAACTTAAGAAAGAAAAATTAGTTTTACCAGCAAATGCGCTACGCGAATCTTTCCGAATCTCACATGCCATTGCCGAAATTACAAATATCAATCCAAGCGCTCGTCAACCGTACGTCGGGGTTTCCGCGTTTGCACATAAAGCTGGCCTACATGCAAGTGCAATTAAAATTGATCCATCGCTTTACCAACACGAAGATCCTGAATCAGTTGGCAACGATATGCGCATGTTGGTTTCTGACATGGCCGGTCGCGCTTCGATTGAAATGAAATCAATCGAACTTGGCGTAGACCTCGGGGGAGACCGCGAATTAGTTGGTCGCATTGTTGATCGCGTCAAAGAGATGGAATCGCGCGGTTTCACTTTCGAAGCGGCCGATGCTTCTTTTGAATTGTTACTCCATGAAGAAATCAATGGCTCTCGTGCTTCATTCTTTAAAATTGATCATTGGCTAACTTCAGTTGAGCGAAATGAAGATGGCAGCATCATCACTAAGGCCGAAGTAACCGTGACAGCACAGAGCAAGCAGATCATTTGTTCAGGTGCCGGAAATGGCCCAGTTAACGCATTTGATAACGCACTACGAAGTGGACTGCAACAGCTCTACCCAGAACTCATCGCTCTGGAATTAACCGATTACAAAGTTCGTATTCTTGAAGGTCGCTTAGGCACTGGCGCCGTTACTCGCGTATTGGTTGAGACCAGCGATGGCAAAGGCGAATGGAACACAATTGGGGTTCACGAAAACGTTATTGCCGCATCTGCCATGGCCCTTGAAGATGCTGTTACCTATGGTTTGCTACGACAAGGCCGTAAACCCGAATAGTTCTCAGATTGAGCGCCTCAAAGTTGGGGATAATCTGAGTTTTACTGCAAGTAGAGTGAAAATTTCAATTAAAATTCATTGAAAATCGGAACTTCGAAGTGAAAAAATCCTGGAAGTGTTCTAACCTTGTCAAATGCTTAAAAGTGATACGGACTTCTACGGGCCAGAAGAGTCCACAGAATGGCTTCGTGTTCGCATGACAAAGCTTGATATTGCAAGCCTTGAAGAGTTAGCTGAAATGGCCGATATCGATCGTGGAACTATTTCCCGGTACTTTCATCATCAACGAAGACCTTCAATCGATGCTTTAGAGCCACTTTGCACCGCGCTGCAAGTCTCACCCGAAACGCTTTTAAAGGCCCTAGGCGCAATTCCCAAATAGTTAGGTATTGCTGGCAGGCTTAATTGCCACAAATCCATCGCCATGTTCAAAGATGCGCGGGAAATCATCTTGGCACCAGATTTTTCGGGCTAAATCCAATTCCTCAACCGTCAAATGTTCGCTTAGATGCCGATTAAGCTCAAACCAGGAAGAGTTTTGAGGAACTGAAAGCACAACTTCTGGTTGTAAACCTCTTTCAACTTTAATTTGTTCAATATCTTCATACACCCGGATCTCAATCATGCCTATATCCATTCAATCTAGACATATCCGATAAGTACGAGCAGCAATCGGTTTTAAGAGTGTTTATAGAGTAACTTGATCTAATTCCAGTGCTAAACGCCCCATGATGATCTAAAATGATGCTAATACGCAACACTTGTCACCACTTTCGTCTTAGATTAGGTTATCGATTGGGGGGGATTTCTCATTATGGCATCTTCATTGATAGGTAGCGAGTACCAAAAGAACTAACATTTTTAATCATAACTAGTTTTTTACTGATGAATGTCCTAAGAAAGGTTTTCTGAACCGATGTATTCGAATTACATATTAAAAGCGCAAGAGATGGCAGTGAGCCACGCAACTTCTAATGAAGTGATGCGAGCCTTCGCCGAGAGTTCATATGAAAACCTTCGAATAATATCGATCCGATATTTTCGCGTGAACGTTGGAAATAAAATTGAATTGATTTCGTCCTACGGAGATTTGCCTGCGCAACTTGAGAGCGATAACTGTATAAGTCGTGATCGAAAGATTCCCGTCTGTGACGCCATAAACGGCGGAATCGAGAGGTTCTATTCATCAGCAGCTGAATTGATCGAGATGTATGACGAAGTAAAACTTTGGAAAGAAGTTCCTAATCGTTTAGCTATTATCCCTGTAACCAAACTAGGGATAACCCTAAGTTGTTTGAGCATTACATTAGACAAAGGTATTGAGAAGAAAGAATTCGTCGAAGCTATGGAAACCTTTCGAGTCTTTTCGTATTTGCTTGAATTAATCTCTGGGTATGAAAAATCAAAGTTTGAAAGCGCTCATGACTCGTGCGAATCAGTGCAATGGGTCAAGTCCCTCATGGCTCAGGGGCCAGAACTAGATGAGGTAGAAAGTCCAGGGAATTTAGCGGCCACAGACCAAATCAACCTAACTGTGCGTCAACACCAGATCGCCATTCTCATTGCAAACGGTGCAACAAATTCGGCAATTGCTCAAAAACTCTGTTTCAGCGATTCCACGATTCGGTATGAGACGGTAAAACTCTACGAACGCTTGAGAGTCAAGAACCGATCTCAGGCTGCCTCCCGGATTAGAGAGTTGAATATCGCCTAACTGGTTTGATGAGCCAGGCCCTTATTTTGCGAGGATCGTGACCTGACCATTTAAAAAACCTCCTTACTGGCACCAATAACTTAGCCAGTTAAGGCCCAGTTAAGGCCCAGTTAAGGACCAGTTAGGGCAGAGTGCTGATTTAGCAAGGTCTGGGATTGAGCCAGATGCTTAATCGGGCTGTAGAAGTAATAGCCAAAACGCTAACCGTACGGACCATTTTTCTGGTGTTGCGCATTGACAACATACGCACCTGTAGTGAAAGATGCGCATAAGCAACAAGACCATCGATCCGAGGGGCCATACCATTATGAGAATTTCTACTCAACTTAATGTGAAAAGACTAGGTAAATCACTACTTATTCTTGCTACTTACGTAGGCATTTCAGTTGTATCACTTAGTGGCGCTAACGCCGCGGCTCCTGTTTTCACATCATCGACCAGCTTCTCGATTAATGAGAACTCAACCGCCGTGGGCACTGTTGTTGCAGACCCAGGAGTTGTTTATTCGATCCTTCCTTTAACAACTCACCCCTCGAGTTTGGATGCCAGCTTCTTCACGATTGACCCAAGCAACGGTGACCTAAGCATCTCAGCCAGAAATTTTGAAATAGCAGCAGATAGCGGTGCTAACAATATTTATAACGTTGTAGTTCGTGCCGATAGCGGAACATCTACGACCGATCAGATTCTTGTCGTCACAATTCTTAATGTTAATGAAGCCCCAGTTATCTCTACAAATGGCGGGGGAGATACCGCAACTATCACGAAGGCTGAGAATTCGACTTCAGTCACAACAGTTTCAGCTGATGATCCTGATTCCGGCACAGTAAAGACTTATTCTATAAATGGCGCCGATGCCGGCCAATTTGCGATTGACTCATCTACCGGTGTTTTAACAATGACCGCGCAAAACTTCGAAAGTCCACTTCATGGAAATACTCTAGAAGTTAACGTTAGCGTCTCAGATGGTTTAAACACAGATTCTCAAACTATTACGGTCACGATTACCGACGTTAATGAAACAGCACCAATTATTGATCAGGCCGAAGGTGCTTTATCGAATACCAATGAAAACATTTCAATTGGTTCACTTAAAACCACCATTACAGCTACAGACTCTGATACCGCAAATACCATCACTTTCAGCCTAAGCGGAACCGATGCAGCCTCATTTGCAATCGATACCACAACCGGTATTGTCGCTTGGGCAGTTTCACCGAACTTTGAGCTCAAGAGCAGTTACTCATTTAACGTCGTTGCAACTGATAATGGCGTAGGAAATCTTTTTGATACCAACGCATACACAGTTGCGATTAATGACCTAAACGATAACTTCCCGGTATTCACTTCAAATGGTGGCGGGGACACAGCAACGGTTAGTGCCGATGAGAATGTAGCTATATTTTCTACTGCAATTTCAAACACTGCTACAGATGCTGATTCTGGAACAGTAATTCACTACAGCTTAACCGGCATCGATGCAGCATCCTTTGCGATCGATACAAATACCGGCACAGTTATTTGGAGAATTTCACCAGATTTTGAGAGTAAAAATACTTACTCCATAATCATTGAAGCCCTAGATGCTGATACCCAAATTGATTCTCAAACAGTCACCATCTCGATTACCGATGTGAATGAGTTTGCACCAATTTTTAATCTTGCGTCTAGTTCATTATCGGCAGTCAATGAGAATGTTCCAGTCGGCGTGCTTTATACCTTCACCGCCACAGATTCTGACACAGCAAATACCATTGTTTACAGCTTAAGTGGAACAGATGCAGGTAAATTTAATATCGATACCGCTACAGGTGCTGTTTCTTGGAAAGCATCACCAAACTTTGAGGTTCAGAGCTATTACGAATTTAGTGTCACTGCAACCGATAATGGCGTTGGCACAATCCGCGCAAATACCAATTCTTACGATGTTGCAATTAATGACTTGAATGACAACTTACCGATTATCTCCTCTAATGGTGGCGCAATTACGGCAAATATAAACGTGGCCGAGAATTCCACTTCAGTTACAACGGTTCTTGCAACAGATGCTGATTCCGGAACCGTAGTGACTTACTCGCTTGACATAACCACAGTTGATGCCGGCCTATTTGCTATTGACTCATCAACCGGTGTTCTAACTATTACTGCTCAGAACTTCGAAATTGCAGCCCATCCCGGAAATACTCTCGTAGTTATTGTTCAAGCTACTGGCGCATTGGAAACCGATTCTCAAACTATTACGGTGACAATTACCGATGTAAATGAGTTTGGACCACTTATTGCTTTAGCATCTAGCGCTCTGGGGACCGTCGATGAGAATGTTCCAGTCGGAGTGCTGTATACCTTCACCGCCACAGATTCTGATACCGCCAACACCATTACCTACAGCTTATATGGAACAGATGCAGGTTCATTTAATATCGATACTGCTACAGGTGCTGTCTCGTGGAAAGCGTCTCCAAACTTTGAGGTTAAGAGCAGTTACTCATTTGGTGTCACTGCAACCGATAATGGCGTTGGAAATATCTTTAGCTCAAACTCTTATACATTTTCAATCAACGACCTAAACGAGGCACCAGTTATCACTCTTGCTGGTCGTGACTTAGCAGCCGTTGCTGAGAATTGGGAAATTGTTACACCAATATTAACTTTCACCGCAACGGATGTTGATGTCGCAAATACCATCACTTATAGCCTAAGTGGAACCGATGCAGCTTTCTTTGCCATCGATGAAACAGGCACAGTCACCTGGTTAGCTTCACCAAACTACGAAGTTAAGAACGCTTACTCATTCGATGTAGTTGCAACCGATGGCCTGCTATCGGATACCAACACGTACACCATCGCGATTACAGATGTTAATGAGGCTCCGGTAATAACTTCAAATGGTGGTGGTTTAACTGCTGAGATCAGTATCAACGAAGGCGTAACCGCCATTACAACAGTACTTGTTACAGATGTTGACTTTGGCTCAACTACCATTGTTTATGTCGATGGTGGCGCCGATGCTCGTTTCTTCTCAATCGACACGGCTACTAATGCTCTTAGGCTTGATCTTGGAAAAGATTATGAATTTGCAGAGGATGCTGAGTTCAACAATACTTACATTGTAAATGTAAGAGCTTATGGCGGTGGACTTAGTGTTTACCAGACAATCACTGTCACAATCCTTGACATAAATGACAGCACTCCGGTCATCACTCGGGCTGCCGGTTCTTTAACCGCTGTGGTTGAGAATGTTGAGATAATTACACCGATCTACACCTTTACCGCAACAGATGCTGACACCGGAACCGTTCTTACTTATAGCTTAAGTGGAACCGATGCAGCCTTCTTTGCCATCGATGAAACAGGAACAGTCACCTGGTTAGCTTCACCAAACTATGAGGCTCAAAACAGTTACTCATTTGATGTAGTGGCAACCGACGGTCTGTTCTCTGATACCAATACCTATACGATTGCAATTACCGATGTAAATGAAACTCCAACTTTCAATGTTGGTGTTTCTGATACAGCAACCGTTGCAGAAAATGAGACTTTCGCTAAGGCACTTGCGGGAATTGATCCTGATTCTGATGTCGTCTCGTTCACGGTTGTGGGTGGAGCAGATTCAGCGTCCTTTGAAATTACTGGCG
>CAITKS010000195.1 GCA_903893085.1 uncultured Actinomycetes bacterium
CAACAGGAACAGGTACAGCGCTAGGAGTAATAAAGGAATTGCATAAACGTGGATTTGTTAAAGAGGTTTACGCAGATGAAACTCGTCCACTGTTGCAAGGGTCTCGGTTGACCGCATGGGAGTTAATGAAATCCGACATTCCTTATCGAATAGAACCAGATGGTGCTGCGGCAATGGCAATTCTCAGCGGACGCATTGATGCAGCGTTAATTGGCGCTGACCGCATCGCTAAAAATGGCGATTCTGCAAACAAGATTGGCTCATTAAGTGTTGCACTCGCCTGCCATGCCGCAGGTATTCCATTCTTAGTTGTGGCACCTGAATCAACCGTTGACCGTTCAATTGCAACTGGAGCCGAAATACATATTGAAATTCGTGGAGATGAAGAGCTAACGCATTTCAGAGGAATTCAAGTCGCGCCGCTTGGCGCAAAAACGTTTAACCCCGCATTTGATGTAACACCAGCAAAGTACATAAACGCAATAATTACAGAGACACAATCCTACGAAATTACAGAGGGTCAGACACTATGAGTGAGCTAAAGCCGTTACACGATCTTGTTGCACGTTCCCAAAAGATCGGTGCTGACCAATCAATGGTTGTTTACGGTGGCGGAAATACCTCAAGTAAAGGTGAGATTAAAGATCATCTAGGCCGACTAAAGAAAGTTTTATGGGTTAAGGGTTCCGGCGCAGATATGCAGTATGCGGTAGACCGTGATTATCCAGCTTTGTATCTTGAAGAGTTATTGGCACTTCGAGAAATTGATGCGCTAGATGATGACACTATGGTTGATTACGTAACACGAGCGCTAGTAGATCCAACTTCGCGACGACCTTCAATTGAAACTCTCTTGCATGGATTTCTTCCCGCTAAGCACATTGACCATGTTCATGCGGATGCAATTTGTGCACTAACAAATCATCCGCAAGGAGAAAAGGCAGTTCGCGAAGCGCTCGGTGAGAATTTTGCTTACGTTGATTGGATGCGCCCTGGTTTTAGCCTCTCCAAGATTGTTGGGGGGCTTGGCGATTATGCTGGAGTAGTTCTTGCGCATCACGGCTTAGTTGTCTGGGATGAAGATTCTGATCAGTGTTATCAAAAAACTTTAGATTCTGTTGCACTCGCTGATAAATACTTAGACTCACTTGATAAGCGACCAAAGGCTAATTTCCAACACCAGGATCTGCCGGATGAAGAGCTGAAGGATTTACTGCTGAAATTACGTGGAACTCTTGGCAAGAAGCAGTTGTTACGCACAGATACTCGCTTGGCCGAAATCGCTTCACGTCCAGATCTAAAGAAGATCATTGATCTTGGGGCGGCTAGTGCAGATCACATGCTGCGTATTCGCCCTAAGTCAGCAACCGTTACTTTGGAAGACACCGAAACCGGCATAGAAGAATTCCGTAAGAATTACGCTGCATACTTCGAGGCAAATAAGTCATTGCTTCCCGATGGATATACCAGCCATGGAAATGATCCCCGAGTAATTCTTGTTCCAGGAGTCGGTGCCGTAACGGCTGCGACCACATTTAAAGAGAACACAATGCTTGCTGATATCGCATCGCATACTCATAAAGTAGCTGCGCGAGTTGTGGATGTATTCGGTGATGGTGACACTATTTCTGATGCTGAAATATTTGGTTTTGATTACTGGCCAATGGAGTTATTTAAGTTGAAGAACAAGCCAGCTCCTGCTCAACTTGATGGTCACATCATTATTGTTACAGGTGCCGGCAGCGGAATTGGTCGCGGAGTTGCACTTGAACTTGCAAAACGGGGCGCACACTTAGTACTTGCAGATATCGAAGAAAAAGGCCTCCTAGAAGTTGAAAAAGAGTTTGCGGAGAATAAATGCAATCCACCGTTATTGATCTTAGGAGATCAGTCGAAAGAGGCAGATGTTCAAGCAACCGTCACTAAAACGATCAAACACTTTGGCGGCCTTGACGGTGTAGTAATTAATGCAGGAATTGGCATTAGCGACAAACTCGAAGATTTGGATGCAGAAAAATGGC
>CAITKS010000196.1 GCA_903893085.1 uncultured Actinomycetes bacterium
CAATTCCGATTCTTAACTTGCGATTGATCATGAGCGCTCCACAAAATCGCCATCAACCCAAATGCGTTGCAGCATGTGCCAGTCTTGTGGGTGTTGCGCAATTCCGGCTGCAAAATTATCTGCGCACAGTTGCACAGTCTTTGAAACTTGCTCACTTTCGGTCTGCCCACTTGCAATCTCTACTTTACGAAAATCAATATGAATTCCAGATTCAGTATAGGAAACAAAAGCTGTGACCAAATCTGCACCAGTGCGAAGAGCTAACAGTGCAGGCCCGGCCGGCATGCGTGCTTTGCCATCGAAGAATTTCACATCAATGCCACTTCGGGACAGATCACGGTCAGCTACTAGAGCTACCAACTTGCCTTCGCGCAATCGACTGGCCAAGGTACCCATTACTCGGCCATCAAGAGGTAACGCTTCCATGCCAATCGCCTGACGATATTCCAGAAATTTCTGAAACAACTTTTCGGGTTTCAATCGCTCAACAACCGTGACTAGCGGAATTCCCTGACTGCAAAAGTATGAGCCTGCGTGGTCCCAGTTTCCAGCGTGCGGTAACGCAACTACAACGCCTCGTTTGCTACGTACTGGTTCTAGCAGTAATTCAGCATCGTTAACCGTAACTGTGCTTTGGATTCGCGCAGTGTCCCAATCTGGTGAGCGAAAAGTGTCGCACCAATATCTCAAATAAGAGCGCATGCCTGCTTGTGCCAACGCTCTCAACTGATTAGCTGAAAGTTCAGGGGCAACCCGACGCAGATTACTTTCCAAGCGGCTAAAACTTTTGCCATTCTTTGCACTCACGCGGTCGGCTACCAAAGTAAATAATCGATAAGCGCTTCTTTCCGGTAGCCAACGAACAATTCTCCAACCAGCAAAGTAAGCGGCAGCTGAAAAATCTTCGGCTTTCATTATTTAGTTGCTTTCCGAACTATGACCAAACGTTGCAACACGGTAAAGACACTTGCCAGCGCTAAAGCCCAGACACCTACGGTCAAGATGTACTGAACACCCAAACCAGTAAACCCAATCGCCGTTAACAAAATTATTAACCGTTCAGTTCGCTCGGCAAAGCCACCTTTGCATTCAATCTGCAAACTTTCAGCTTTTGCACGAATGTAAGAAACTAAGAACCCCGAAACAATTGAAGCCAGAAGTACGTATGAAAGCGGATCATTTCGCTGGGCTAAATAGATTAGTAATCCCATTGCAATTGCAGAGTCCGTTACTCGATCGATCGTCGAATCTAAGAACCCGCCCCATTTGCTCGTCCCCTTGGCAGAAAGTCGCGCCATCGTGCCGTCGAATAAATCACTCAAAGCCAAACAGCAGATGGCAACAGTGCCGCCAAAGAGATGTCCATTTGGATATGCGATCGAAGAAATTGCGATAACCCCAGCTGCACCTATCGTGGTTACTGAATTAGGAGTAAGTCCGATGCGCAGCATGCCTCGCGCGGTTGGTGAGATTATGCGCACCACCGCGGGCTTGAAAATGTCACTAATCATCGTGTCCCATCGTAGGCTGTAGACATGAGTTCATCTAACTTACGCGTGCATATTTATGGGCATGAGAGCGCCTTCTTGGCTGAGGTTGCCGCTGAATTCAATGGAACTATTAGTGCGCAGGGCGTGGTCGAGTCTGACTTGGCCATCTTTGCGATTAATCCGAACTCGGGCATCTCCCCCGAATCAATTGCTATCTGGGAATCACTTGATGATTACCTGATGCCCCGATTAATTGTGGTCACCGGTCTAACTGGTAATGATGGCGATTTCGATGATGCCGTGATGTTAGCTAACCGCGTCTTTGAACAATGCGTGACGCCATATCTAGTTTTGCACGATGATGCCGGAACTCCATGTGCGCTAATTTCGTTAAGTGATTTGAAAATAACCAATTATCAAGATGGTTCTTCAGTTGAAATCGAAAGCGCCGATGAACATAAAACCTTAGTTAGTGAATTTCGTGACGAGTATTTACTTGCGATTGATCAGATGGGTCCCGATGCATTCGCTGCTGGCCTCTTATTCCCAGCCATCCCACTTGATTTCAAGACTGGCCTCGGAATCAAAGAAGTTAGCGAATATTTAACTCAGCTATAAATTACCAAGCTGCTGCAATTAGTTCTCTCGACTGACTTAACAATTGCGGTAGTACTTTGGTCTGACCAATGATTGGCATGAAGTTCGCATCTCCTGACCAACGCGGGACAATGTGCTGGTGAATATGTGCTGCAACACCGGCACCTGAAATTGCACCCTGATTCATCCCTAAGTTAAAACCTGCAGGTGCACTAACTTTGCGTAACGTAGTCATTGCATGAGCAGATAGTTCACCAATTTCATTTCGCTCGGAATCAGTTAGATCGGTTAAATCAGCGACATGTCGGTATGCGCAAACCAATAAGTGACCCGCGTTGTATGGATATAAATTCATAACCACGTAAGCATCGACGCCTCGCGCAACTATCAAGCCATCTTGATCGCTCAAGGTCGGTATTCGGCAGAACGGACATTCAATATCGTTTCCAGGAAGCGGTCGATTATCGCCAGTCAAATACTCCATGCGATGCGGAGCCCATAAGCGTTGCCACGCATCAGGTATTCCGGCTCCCCCGACCATCTCAGACATGGTTAGACCTGAGTGCGTTCAGCAACGATTTTCTTGATTTCAGAAATCGCTTCAGCTACCGGAATTCCGTTTTTCTGTTCGCCGTTGCGATAACGGAATGAAACTGCGCCAGCGGCTTGATCTTCTTCGCCGGCGATAACCATGAACGGAATTTTCGCCATTTGGGCATTGCGAACTTTCTTTTGCATGCGATCATCCGATGCATCAAGTTCGACTCGTAAGCCTGCTTTACGCATTTGGTTCATGACATCTGAAAGATAAGGTGTGAAAGCTTCGGCAACAGGAATTCCGATTGCTTGAACTGGTGCCAACCATGGTGGGAAGGCACCTGCGTAATGCTCGGTGAGAACGCCAAAGAAACGTTCGATCGAACCAAATAGTGCGCGGTGAATCATGACCGGGCGCGAACGAGAGCCATCAGTATTTGCGTATTCCAACTCAAAACGTTGTGGCAATTGGAAATCAACTTGAATCGTAGACATTTGCCAGGTGCGACCAATTGCGTCTTTTGCTTGCACTGAAATCTTTGGCCCGTAGAACGCAGCCCCACCTTCATCAAGAACCAGATCTAGACCTTGCAAAGATGCTGCTTGACGTAGTGCTTCAGTTGCCGCGACCCATTCAGCATCGTCACCAACTGACTTTTCTGGATTACGGGTTGACAGTTCAAGATAGAAATCATTCAAACCATAATCGCGCAGTAGGTTAAGTACGAACGTAAGCAGCGAATCAAGTTCACCTGGCA
>CAITKS010000197.1 GCA_903893085.1 uncultured Actinomycetes bacterium
CTTCATTTACTTTATGTTTCTATCGCTAGTGATCGCAATTTGGGCCGCTCTGGACACAACTGCAACGATTGGCGCATTCGTCTTAGCAACCCTGGCCATCCCGTTTATTGCCAAATCCTTGACATCAAAAATTACAGTTTCTGAAAACGAGTTGCGTATTGATAAAGCGCATATCAAACGTAAGTATTTAGGAAAAGTTACGGTACTTGATTCCGATGCGATGCGATTGCTGCGTACGCGAGATGCTGATCCGGCTGCTTATTTAGCAATAAAATTCTGGGCGGCCAAAGGAATAAAAATCGAAATCACTGATTCGCGAGATACGACGCCATATTGGCTAATAACGAGCAAACGCGGCGAAGAGCTCGCCGCGTCGCTTATTAATTAGTAAGTAGTTAGATTAATTGCACTCTTTACAGACTGCCTTAGGACCTTCACCCTTTGCAAGCTGAGTAATGTGATGCACCAAGAAACATCGTGAACAAGTAAATTCATCGGTTTGCTTCGGTACTACTCGCACTGCAAGTTCTTCACCAGATAAATCCGCGCCAGGAAGTTCAAGATTTTCTGCCGCCTCTGCTTCATCGACATCAATCTGTCCGGATTGAGCATCGACGCGCTTTGCTTTGAGTTCTTCTAGCGACTCCTCGTGGAGTTCTTCATCCGTTTTTCGGGGGGTGTCGTAATCTGTTGCCACTGCTCTCACCTCTCTTCCACTTCATAAAAACCTAATCTCTGCTGAGAAAGGTTGAACGGGCGCATACTCGCGCATTTGCCCTGTATTAGTTGCTACAACCGACGGCGTGTCGCAGATATTCCCGCTTTTCTAAGCAGAAAATCTCACTCTTGGCCTTATTTGAGTGCTGCCTCTATCGCCTTAGCAAGACCACCATCTACGTAGGCATGTATCAAAGTTCCCGCTTCAACATATTCCTCACTAACGATTTCACCAGTTTCATGAATCGCACTGACCAGATCGCCTCGATCGTAGGGAATTGTTGCGTTCACTTCAATATTTGGATGCGGTAATGATTTTTCTATTGCACGGACTAGGCCTTCAATTCCGAAACCAGTGCGTGCCGAGAATGCATAACTGTTCTTCTCTTTACGCAAAATTTCCATAACTACTTCAGGGTCGGCTGCATCAACCTTATTTATCGCAATTATTTCTGGGATATCTCCCCCACCGATATCAGTGATTACCTCACGGACTGCGCGAATCTGTTCGAAAGGATCAGGATGGGAACCATCCACTACGTGAACTATCAGATCTGAACCTGAAACTTCTTCCAGAGTCGATTTAAATGCATCAATTAATTGATGTGGCAAGTGGCGCACAAAACCCACCGTGTCCGACAAGGTATATGTACGTCCATCAGCAGTTTGTGATTTACGCACCGTTGGATCCAAAGTTGCGAAAAGGGCGTTCTCAACAAGCACGCCGGCACCAGTGAGTTTGTTTAACAAAGATGACTTGCCGGCATTGGTATAGCCCGCGATTGCAACAGATGGAATGTTAAATCGTTTACGCTCTTGGCGTTTGGTATCCCGAGATACTTTCATCTCAGCTATTTCACCGCGCAGTTTCGCCATCTTGTCACGAATTCGGCGGCGATCTGTTTCAATTTTTGTTTCTCCAGGACCACGTCCACCTATACCTGCACCACCAGCCGCACGACCACCAACCTGGCGAGAAAGTGAATCACCCCAACCGCGAAGTCTTGGAAGTAGGTAAGTCATTTGCGCAAGTTCAACTTGTGCCTTACCTTCGCGACTCTTTGCATGCTGGGCGAAAATATCCAAAATTAGCGCGGTGCGATCTACTACCTTGACCTTTAACTTATCTTCAAGCTGACGCAATTGCGAAGGAGATAACTCACCGTCACAGATCACGGTGTCAGCACCGGTTCCTGCAACTATTTGACGTAGTTCAATTACTTTTCCAGAGCCAATATATGTTGCAGGATCTGGTTTATCACGTCGCTGGATTAAGCCATCGAGAACTTCTGATCCAGCAGTTTCGGCAAGCGCTTTCAATTCTGCTAAAGAATTCTCGGCCATTTCAGCGCTGCCTTCAGTCCATACTCCGACTAAAACAACTCGTTCCAGTTGTAATTGGCGGTATTCGGCTTCGGAAATATCTTGTAATTCAGTTGAAAAACCTTTTACGCGGCGCAACGCATGGCGATCTGCCAAATCTGGTTGTGATGAAACTTCGTAATCACTTTCATCGGCATCAAAGTCGGCAGCAACGCGCGCACTCTCGCGCAACAACTCTTCGAAGAGATCGTTATTTCTTGGCTCGTCGATGCTCATGCTTCCTGCAAGTATTTTGAAATGTCGTGTTCGGAGACCAATACAGCAGGTCCCGTTAAAGTCGCATTTGAATGTGGATCGATATCAACCACCAAACGACCACCAGGTGGATAAATAACCCAACGCGCAGGTAGTGACTCTTTAGAGTGCAGCGTTGCAGCGAGTGCGACCGCACAAGTTCCTGTTCCACAAGATTTCGTTTCACCGCTGCCACGTTCATGAACGCGCATCTTCGCTTCGTGTCCCGGCAATATTTCTACGAATTCCACATTTACGCCTTCGGGATAAGAATCCTTTGGCCGAACGATTGGGGCGTCAGCAAGTGATCCAATATCTTCAATTTTCTCAACAAATACCACCGCATGTGGATTGCCAACGTTGATGTTGTAGCCATTGAAAATCTTTCCTTCTACGGATGCAGTGACTTCCTCATTCTCATCCATAACCTTGCCCATGTTTACGGATATGTCATCGGTCGCTGGAACACGTAAGTGTTTTATGCCATCGCGAGTATTGATTGCGAAAATTCCTTCTGGCTGATGGCCATTTTTCACTAAGAATCTAGCCATCACTCGTATTCCATTGCCGCACATTTCGGCGATAGAACCGTCGGCATTGCGGTAATCCATAAACCATTTTTCATCACGCTTGGTTATGCGAATTAGACCGTCTGCGCCAATTCCCGTTTCACGATTACAAATCGCGGCAGTCTGTGCTGTAGTAATCGAAATCTC
>CAITKS010000198.1 GCA_903893085.1 uncultured Actinomycetes bacterium
CGACTTATCCGCGCCTATACGCCAATATTTTGGATTATTGGTGTGCTTGGGCTTGGCGCGGTTTTGATTCCTGGACTTGGTGATGAAGTAAATGGTGCTAAAGCTTGGATCAATTTGCCTGGTGGATTTCAGGTGCAACCAGCTGAGTTAGCAAAGATCTCAATCATCGTTGGTATGTCAATGATTTTATCTGAACGTACGCACGATACAGATTCACCACAACATACAGACGTGCTGCAAGCATTGGTAGTTGCAGCAGTTCCCGTTTTGCTGATTCTGGCGCAACCGGATATGGGTACCGTCTTTATTATTAGCATCGCTGTAGTAACGATCATTGCCGTTTCGGGTGCTCCTATGCGCTGGGTTGTTGGTTTGATTCTGGTTGCTGTCATCGGAAGTTTCGTTGCTGTGAAAGTCGGAGTTATCAACGATTATCAAGTTAAACGTTTGCAATCATTTATTGATCCGAACGCTGATTCGCAGGGCAGTGGTTATCAGCTGCGCCAAGCGCGCATCACAGTTGGATCTGGCGGACTAATCGGAACAGGACTTTTCAATGGGCCACAAACAAATGGTCGCTTTGTTCCAGAACAACAGACTGACTTTATTTTTACTGTAGCTGGCGAAGAACTTGGATTTTTGGGATGTGGATTCATTCTTATTCTCTATCTAACGGTATTGATGCGAGCATTTGGTATCGCACGTAAATCTAATGACCCTTACGGGAAACTCGTTTGCACCGGAGTTATCGCATGGTTTGCATTTCAAACTTTTGAAAACATCGGAATGACTTTAGGAATGATGCCGATGACTGGGGTTCCACTGCCATTTGTCTCATACGGTGGATCGAGCATGTTTGCGACAATGATTGGCTTTGGGTTGCTACAGAACGTAAATGCCCGCAATCGTGGCTAAATAACCGAGATTCAACGCTCATTTCGCGCTTTGGTGCATTCATCTGCCATACTTACCCCAACAGTTCAGCGCGGCTCGCGATCTAAATCGCGAAGGAAGCCAGCGGCGGACTCACACAGAAGTAAAAAGATTTGCTTGAGGGATTTACCAGGGTCAACCAAAAGGTTGTTTGCCAGATAAGTGACTACAAGCCAGAGCGCGTTAATTAACGCATAGAGGATTTGGTGCCATGGCTATTGAGCCAAAGTCACCGCGCAAGCGTGCGGTGAAAAAAGTAGGTAAGAAGAAATCTGTTCCAGGCGATAACGCAGTGGAATCAATTGATACGCCAGTTGCTGAAGTAACTGAGACGAAATCAAAGAAGAAGGCTCCGGCTATTCCGGTCCCAATTTTTCAAGCCGCTCCTGAAGAGAAAGCTCCGAAGAGCGCGCCAAAGAGTGCAAAGAAGAGCGCTGCAAAGACAGAAGCAACTGAGGCACCTGCGGAGAATAAATCTGCAGATGGCGAAGGCTCAGATGCTGGTGATGATTCAGATTCACGTGCCAATCGAAATCGCCGTCGCCGTCGCGGTGGCCGCGGTCGTCGCAAACCACAAGCAGATGGTGTTGAAGGCTCTGAGGGCGCAGAAGATGATGACAGCGAAAGTTCTGAAACTGACAGCGAAGGCACCGAAGGTGCAACTCATCGTCGCCGACGTCGCCGTCGTGCAACTGGTGATGGTGTAACTCCTGGTGAAATCGTTGACGAAGATGGCGTAATTACAGTTGTTAAGGTGCGCGAAGTTCGCGAAAAAACTGAACGTCCAGCGCGCGCAGATCGCAACGAACGCGGAACGCGTAATCGACGTGAAAGAAGCGGTCGATCAGAACGCTCTGATAACCGCGGAGATTATCGCGAGCCATATCGTCGTCGCGGAACAATAATCACAGATGGCGAATTCCTTGCCCGCCGTGAAAACGTTGATCGCGAGATGCTGGTTCGCCAGATCGGTGATCGTATTCAGATTGCTGTTATCGAAGACAAGGTAATGGTCGAGCACTATGTAAACCGAAATGCCAACGTTTCATATGTCGGTAACGTTTACTTAGGTCGCGTCCAGAACGTTCTTCCTTCGATGGAAGCCGCATTCGTTGATATCGGTAAGGGCCGCAACGCGGTTCTTTATGCGGGTGAAGTTAATTGGGATGCCGCAGGTATTTCAGAGACGCAGCCACGCAAAATCGAAATGGTTTTAAAGACAGGTCAACCAGTTCTTGTACAGGTTACAAAAGATCCAATTGGCCAAAAGGGTGCACGACTTACTAGCCAGATTTCTCTTCCTGGTCGTTATGTTGTCTATGTTCCTGGCGGTGGAATGAGCGGTATCTCTAAGCGTCTTCCTGAATCAGAGCGCACTCGTTTAAAGGCAATTCTTAAGAATTTAATTCCAGAAGAAGCAGGCGTCATTGTGCGCACCGCTGCTGAAGGAGTTAGCGAAGAAGAGCTAACCAATGATGTCGCGCGACTTAAAGCGCAATGGGAAGACATTTACCAAAAGTCTGAAAATCCAAATTTCCACGCGCCCGCACTTCTGCTCTCTGAGCCAGATCTTGCTGTACGTGTTATCCGCGATATTTTCAACGAAGATTTCCGCAAGCTGACTATTCAAGGCAGCGATGCTTGGGAAGAGATCAGCACATACCTTGGTGGTATCGCACCTGAACTCGTTGGCAAGTTAGAGAAATACTCTGGTAACGGAGATCTCTTCGCTGAATTCCGAGTCGAGGAGCAACTGGCTAAGGCATTTGATCGCAAGGTTTATCTGCCATCTGGTGGTTCCCTTGTTATCGATCGCACCGAAGCGATGATCGTAATTGACGTCAACACCGGTAAATTTATTGGTAAGGGCGGAAACCTCGAAGAGACGGTTACCAAGAACAACTTGGAAGCAGCCGAAGAAATTGCACGTCAACTTCGTTTACGCGACTTAGGTGGAATTATCGTTATCGACTTCATCGATATGGTTCTTGAATCTAACCGTGATGCGGTTCTACGTCGGCTAGTTGAATGTTTAGGTCGCGATCGCACTAAGCACCAGGTTGCAGAAGTAACTTCACTTGGATTAGTACAGATGACTCGCAAGCGCGTTGGACAAGGTCTGATCGAAGCTTTCTCAACTACCTGTGATTCTTGTTCAGGTCGCGGCATTCATATTCATATGGAGCCGGTAAAGATGAAGGCTCCTATGCCACAAGTTAATTCACAATCAGCATCGCACGAAGATGCTGATGAATCTCAGGCAACAGAACACGAATTTCATGAAGTTCTAAATGAATCTCTTAATGAGGAAAATTCTGAAACTGATTCTGAATCCAATTCAGAGGATGTTGCTGAGAAGGCAAAACCTGCTGGGCGACGCCGTCGCAGGGCAGCTTCTAGCGGGATCATCACCGCCTAGAAAAACCCCAATTTGACCCTGGGGGTATGAAATCCGTACCCTTAGCCTCTGCTCGATCGCAGCCCATCTGGGGCGGCACGAGCGTGAAATGAACTGGAGCAAGAATCGTGTACGCAATTGTTAAAGCTGGCGGACGCCAGGAGAAAGTCACCATCGGTGAAACCATCACTGTCGATCGCATCGACCAAGCTGCTGGAGCAACCGTAACTTTTCCTGCACTTCTCGTCGTTGATGGCGCAAGCGTCACATCTGATCCAAAAGTTCTAAGTGGTGTAAAAGTTTCTGGCGAAGTTATTGACGAAGTTAAAGGTCCAAAGATCGACATCCTTCGTTACATGAACAAGACCGGTTATCGCCGTCGTCAAGGTTTTCGTGCACAGCAAACTCGAGTCAAGATCACCGCTATCAGCGGCGTGAAATAAGGGGCTGAACAATGGCAAGTAAGAAGGGTGTCTCCTCGACACGTAACGGTCGCGATTCAAATCCGCAATACCTTGGTATCAAGCGCTTTGGCGGACAAGAAGTAAACGCAGGCGAGATCTTGGTTCGCCAACGCGGTACACATTTTCACCCAGGCAAGAACGTTGGACGCGGTAAGGACGACACACTCTTTGCACTTGCTGCAGGAGCAGTTGAATTCGGTCGCGCTCGCGGACGTCGTGTAGTGAATGTGGTTCCGGTCGCTTAATTTAGGTTTCTCAAAAAGAGCGAGCCGCGTTCGTGGCTCGCTCTTTTTATTTCATAAAGGTTTTAATTAATAGTTCACCGAAAGGAGTAGATAGAGATGACAACGTTTATTGATCGTGTGACTCTCTATGCTGCTGCCGGAAAAGGTGGAGACGGTTGCGTCTCGGTAAAGCGCGAAAAATTTAAACCACTTGGTGGACCAGATGGCGGCAATGGTGGTCGTGGGGGAGACATTATTTTGATCGTCGACTCAAGTGTCACAACACTTCTGGATTTCCATCATTCACCTCACCGCAAAGCAACCTCAGGTTCTCAAGGTTATGGCGATCGCAAAGATGGAACCTACGGCGAAGATTTAATTCTGCCTGTACCAAATGGCACAGTTGTTCTCGATGATAAAGGAAATCAATTAGCTGACCTCATCGGTACTGGAACAACGTTTCTTGCTGCACAAGGTGGCCACGGTGGTCTAGGAAATTTAGCGCTCTCATCATCTAAACGCCGCGCGCCAGGATTCGCACTGCTTGGTGAACCAGGTGAAGAACGCACTCTTTATTTAGAACTTAAATCAGTTGCTGACATTGCGTTGGTTGGATATCCAAGTGCCGGAAAGTCTTCACTAATTGCTGCAATATCTGCGGCACGTCCCAAGATCGCTGATTATCCGTTCACAACTTTGGTTCCAAACTTAGGCGTAGTTCAAGCAGGAGATACCCGATTTACCGTTGCAGATGTTCCAGGTTTAATCCCAGGAGCATCACAAGGCAAGGGCCTCGGCTTGGAATTCTTGCGCCACGTCGAGCGCTGTGTTGCGTTGGTACACGTTCTAGATTGTGGAACTCTGGAAACAGATCGTGATCCAGTAAGTGATCTAGAAATTATTGAAGCAGAACTTGCGCTTTATGGCGGCCTTGAAGATCGCGTGCGAATTGTTGCGCTAAATAAAATTGATCTACCTGATGGTAAAGCGATGGCAGATATGGTTGCGCAAACCCTGCGCGATAAGGGCTATGAGGTTTATCCAGTATCGGCGGCAAGTCGTGAAGGCTTGCAAGAACTTCTTTATGCCATGGCGCGCTTAGTTCAGAAAGCGCGTGCTGAGGCAGCAACAGAGGAACGCACTCGAATTATTTTGCGTCCCGTGGCAGTTGATGATTCTGGATTTACTGTGCAAGCAAATGCCGATGGTTCATTTAGCGTGCGCGGTCAGAAAGTTGTTCGTTGGGTTCGCCAAACAAACTTTAAGAACGCCGAAGCAATTGGTTATTTAGCAGACCGCTTAGCCCAACTCGGAGTTGAAAAAGAGTTGTTTAAGAAAGGCGCTGTTGCAGGAAGTGAAGTTCGCATCGGATCAGGTGATAACGAAGTTGTCTTCGAATGGGAGCCAACAATCGAGGCTGGAGCAGAACAACTCGCTGGCCACTTACATCGCCGCGGCGAGGATTCACGCCTTGAAGGAGCATGGGTTGTCGAAGAACGTGTTGTCGATCAACTATCTGATGATGAAATTGCGCAACAATGGGAGTACAACGTGGAGGACCCACATACTCCGCAAGCAGATTTAATTAAGCCACCAATTAGCGAGGATAAGTAAATGAGCCGCATCGCAGTCACGGGCGCCAAGCGCGTTGTGATCAAGATCGGTTCATCCTCTCTCACTGGACAAGCTGGTTCTAAGCTAAATGAATCGGCTGTTACCCAGCTCGTGGATTTAGTTGCTTCGCTAAATAAACGCGGAGTAGAAGTTGCCATAGTTTCATCTGGTGCGATTGCAACAGGCCTTGCACCACTTGGACTTTCTGCCCGCCCAAAAGATCTGGCGACGCAGCAGGCTGCCGCTTCAGTTGGCCAAGGTTTATTGATTGCAAAGTACAACGAGAATTTTGCGCGTCACAGCATCGTGTCATCGCAAGTACTTCTAACAACCGAAGATGTAGTTCGTCGTTCGCACTATCAAAATGCCCAGCAGACTCTCTTTAAATTACTCTCTTTGGGTGTTGTTCCAATCATTAATGAAAATGACTCGGTCGGAACTCAAGAAATTCGCTTCGGAGATAACGATCGCCTAGCGGCCTTGGTCGCGCTATTAATCGGAGCTGATTTATTGGTCTTAATTTCAGATGTTGATGCTCTCTATGATGCGCCACCATCACATGCTGGCGCAAAAGCGATACATCTTGTCGATTCAATGAGTGAAATCGAATCTGTGGTTGTCGGAGGCGCCGGAACAGCGGGTGTTGGCAGCGGGGGAATGGTTACTAAAATCGAGGCGGCACGTATTTCAACCAGTGCCGGAACTCCAATGTTGCTCACTTCACTTGCGCAATCTCAAGAAGCTTTGCAGGGTGCAGAAGTTGGAACGCTATTTGCAGCACACGGTGTTCGCTCAAATTCACGTCTGCTCTGGTTGGCGCATGCATCAACTCCACAAGGACGCTTAGTTCTTGATGCTGGTGCAGTGACTGCAATTCTCGAGCGCGGTGTATCTCTACTGCCTGCTGGCGTAACCGC
>CAITKS010000199.1 GCA_903893085.1 uncultured Actinomycetes bacterium
ATCTCAATTAAGTTCGTCAAATCTAATTTCTGCTTCCACAACTTTGGTTATTTTTCTTACCGTTACAGTGAGATCCCTACCTTCCATGCTGCGCCTTCAAAACGCCCTATTCGCGATTAGACATGCAACTGGGCAAGCAAGTGGATGTTTAGAGTTCATTGATTCATTATTTTCGGAACCGGATAGAATTTCAGCTGCCATATTAACCAATTCAATTCATCGCGGCGAGTTTAACAGTGGAGTGAATTTTAGGGACGTAACCTTTGCCTATCCTGGACAAGAAGTTAATGCAGTTTCGAATTTGAGTTTCGCAATCGAACAAGGTGAAATGATTGCGATAGTTGGTAAGTCGGGCGCTGGTAAAAGTACTGTCATGGATCTAATTTTAGGTTTATTAGTGCCTTCTAGTGGAGTCGTGCAGATAGGGGATGACTCATCAAATGAAAGCATTTCTCGATGGGGAGATCAAATTGCCTACGTGCCGCAACAAACAGTATTACTGTCAAAATCAATTAGACAAAATGTTGCGTTCGGAATTGAAACCGAAGAAATCAATGACGAGTTTGTCTGGAATGCATTAGAGAAAGTACAATTAGCAGATTTTGTAAATAGATTACCCTTCAAACTTGATACGGTGATCGGACCAGGTGGAGTGCTTGTAAGTGGTGGAGAAAGGCAGAGATTAGGTCTAAGCAGGGCACTTTATACTCAGCCAAAGTTGCTTCTTTTAGATGAGGCAACAAGTGCTTTAGATTTTGAAACTGAGTTAGCGATATCAGAAACTTTGGATTCTTTATCTGGTCACACCACTCAAGTTATCGTGGCACACAGATTGTCAACAGTTAAGAGAGCAAGCAAAGTTTTACACTTAGAGCAAGGGGTGTGCCAAACATTTGGATCACTTGATGAGGTAAGGAGAAATTCGCCAAATTTCGACCGTCAAGCAAAACTTCTCGGGCTAAAGTAAGTTAAGTTAGGAACAGGCACCATAATTCATTGTATTATCGTAAAAAATTGATACTTCGGAGGGTTAATTGAAAGTAGTAATACTTGCTGGCGGACTTGGTACTCGAATTTCAGAGGAAACAGAGACAAAGCCAAAACCTATGGTGCTGATTGATGATAAACCAATTATTTGGCATATAATGAATACATTTGCTAAGCAAGGAAACTTCGATTTCTTAATTGCCTTAGGTTATAAAGGTGAAGTGATTAAGGATTGGCTAAAAGCAAATAGTGCAACATCGCCAGATACATTAGGTAATGGATTACCAGGCAACAATTTTCTTAATCGAAGCAACAATACGGTCATAAGTGCCATTGATACAGGTCTTAGCACTCAGACGGGAGGTCGTATTGCACAGTGCATGAAAGCGCTGCCTGGCGAGAGAGTTATAGTCACTTACGGGGATGGGCTAGCAAACGTGCCAATTACAAAGTTACTAGAATTTCATGAAAACCATGGGCGCTTAGCAACTGTAACTGCAGTGAGGCCACCCGCTAGATTCGGATATTTAAACTTTGAAGGCTCACTCGTTACTCACTTTGGTGAAAAGAAGCAGTCAGACACCGGATGGATAAATGGCGGTTTCTTTGTACTTGAACCCGAGGTGGTAAATTATGTTCATAGTAATGATGAACCATTTGAGATTGGCGCGCTTCCTAGACTTGTATCAGAAAAACAATTAATGGCTTTTCATCATGATGATTTTTGGCAACCTATGGATACATTAAGAGAGAGAAATGAACTGGCAGAGCTTGCCAGAGAAAGTATTCCACCTTGGTTAAGAGTTCCAACCATTTAAAGTAAAATTGATGCTGTCACTAAGTCAAAATCCATGTGAGAATGACTTCAGATAAATTAATTTAGATGATTTTTTCTATGTCCTCTAAGCATGCCGCCAGTGGGTCAATTTATTTTGCTCAACTTTTCGCCACCAGCCAACGGTTGCGATGATTGCTTCTTCTTGATTCCACATCGGACGCCATCCCATTATCTCATTTGCATAACTCGAATCTAACTGCAACTCTTGAGCTTCCTGATTATTCTCTGAAGTCACATCGGTTATCACACGAGTTTCTTGATTCCAAGCATTTTGAGCTATATCAACTACTCTTGAAACACTTAAACTTTCTGACTTAGGACCAAAATTTATCGCGGATATCTCACTTTTCCCTAGAACTGTTTCTAACGTGATTAAGTAGCCTCTTAATGGGTCTAGGACATGTTGCCAAGGTCTAGTGCTATTCGGATTTCGCACGGAAAGTGTTGTTCCGGACAAAAAACATTTTATGAGATCAGGCAGTAATCGTTCTAAAGCCCAATCCCCGCCACCAATTACATTCCCAGCACGAACTGAAACCACACGTGGACCGCCGGATATTCTGGATATTTGTTGCCAAGCAGCCACAGCGGCTTCTGTCCCTACCTTACTGGCGCTGTACGGGTCTTTCCCAGCCAGAGGATCCGTTTCGATAAATGGCTTGCCAGAATTATCATTTCTATAAACTTTATCGGTAGTCACTATAACGACTGCTTTAACACAATCATTCTCGAATGCTGAGTTAAGCAAATTCACTGTACCCATAACGTTTACATCAAAGGTGTCTCGAGGCGTGCGATAAGACTCAAGTACCAAAGGTTGGGCTGCCATGTGAATTATTGCAGAAGGTCGGGCCTCGCTTATGAACTTTGAAAGCGCTTGATAATCTCTAATATCCGAAAATGTTTCTCTATTCACGCCAGCTCTACTTGCTCTGTTAAACAGAGAATCCTTTTCAGGGTGCAGCGAATAGCCAACCACGGAAACTCCAAGACGCTCTAGCAGAATTGTCATCCAGGTACCTTTAAAACCGGTATGACCAGTGATAAGAATGGGGCCTGGCAACGATTTAATCAGCGGAAATATTAGATTTTCCATGCCTATACTTTAGTCTTTCATCCTAGGAATCTTCTAGTTTTCAGATATTTTGGAAAGTTAAGTTAGTTCTTGTTCTAACGTCGGACCCCAAATTTCGAGTGCATAGCCTCGCCTAAGCCAATACTGTTGACGTGAGATCAATTCATAGCCCTTAATGCCGCGAAACAAGGAGCCAACACGACATTGTTGATTTCCTTCTATCCCACGGGGTTGACGCAATACTGAAGAGGAAGTTAGCTTTTTCTTCAAGGCTACGATGTAAATCAACTTATTTGAGTAGCTGAACCTAAAGTGTCCAAACCTAAAGTGGCTAGGGCCGGGATCGAACCGGCGACCTCACGATTTTCAGTCGCGCGCTCGTACCAACTGAGCTACCCAGCCTTGGG
>CAITKS010000200.1 GCA_903893085.1 uncultured Actinomycetes bacterium
AGGAATCGAATTTGCATGGGCGCATTTAATAAGCGGTGCGATGTCAGAGATAGTTCCCAAATATCCAGGTTCGGTGAGCAATAACGCAATTGGTTTTTGGCCAAGTACGCGTTCGAATTCTGCCAAGGTGATACCCATCGGGACGCCGGTGGCTGCGTCGATTTCAGGTGATAACCAAATTGGTTCAAGGCCTGCTAAAACAAGTGCACTTAGTACAGAGCGATGTGCGGTGCGGCTCAACGCAACTTTGTCACCAGGTTTGCCCAGCGCCAGGATTACTGCTTGGTTTGCGTGAGTAGAACCACCGGTTGAAAAGCGTGCAAAATCTGCGCCCCAGAAATCGGCGGCAAGTGATTCGGCCTTAGCTAAAACTTGGTTAGTTAACTTAATTTCATCTAATCCGCCATATAAAGGAATATCTGAATCAACTACGGCGCCAAGGGCGGGATCAATCTGCGAGGCCCTTTGCTTGTGACCCGGAATCGTAAATGGAGTGTGATCGCCTTCGAAGTAAGACAAGTAGGCATCAAGCAGCGGAGCGCTTTTGCGTAACTCGGAATTGATCTTCACTTGCTGAGCCTAACTTGTCGCGGCGCAGAAGTTAAAAGGAAGGCTCTATAATTTATCCATGACCTCAAAGGATCCTCTTCCGCAATCTCGCCACTTGGCTACCGAGATTCCAGGGCCAAAATCACAGGCCCTGATTGCCCGCCGCAAAGAAGCGGTATCTGCAGGGCTAGGCATGGCAATTCCCGCATTCATTGAACGCGGCGAAGGTGCGATTTTGCAAGATGTTGATGGCAACCGAATCATCGATCTTGGAGCAGGAATCGGTGTTGTAAATGTTGGTAACGCGGCACCTCGCGTTGTTTCGCGCGTAGTTGAAGCGGTTCAAGCATTTACGCACACTAACTTCACCACAGCGCCATACATGGGATACGTAGAAGTATGTGAAGCGCTAAATCGAATTACTCCAGGCACTCACAAGAAGAAATCAATTTTGCAAAACTCGGGTGCCGAAGCTGTAGAAAACGCCATCAAGATTGCGCGTCATGCCACAAAGCGTCCAGCAATCATTGTCTTTGAGCATGCTTACCACGGTCGTACCAACTTAACGATGGCACTTACTGCAAAGAACGTTCCGTACAAAGAAGGCTTTGGTCCATTTGCCAGCGAGATCTATCGCATGCCGATGCCGTATGCCTTTCATTACGAAGGCAACAAAGCCACAATGGCGCAGGATTTTCTTGCCATGGTCACATCGAAAATTGAAAAAGAAGTTGGTGCACATAACGTTGCGGCAATTTTGATTGAGCCAATTTTAGGTGAGGGTGGATTTATCATTCCGCCAAAGGGCTTCTTGCCAGGGTTATCTAAATTCGCAACTGATAACGGAATCGTTTTCATTGCCGATGAAGTTCAAACAGGTTTTGCCCGCACAGGAAATATGTTTGCTTGCGAAGATGAAAACGTTGTTCCCGACATGATTGTTACTGCAAAGGGAATTGCTGGTGGTCTGCCACTTGCCGCCGTTACAGCGCGCGCGGAAATTATGGATTCATCACACGTTGGTGGTCTCGGTGGTACTTACGGAGGTAATCCAGTTGTTTGCGCCGCAGCGCTCGGTGCCATCGAAACTATTGAAGAAGATAAATTGGTGGAACGCGCTCGCCATATTGGAAAGATCCTGAACGATTCGCTAACTGCCTTGGCTGCCAAATATCCAATCATCGGTGAAGTACGCGGACGTGGTGCAATGCAGGCGATTGAACTTGTTAAACCAGGAACAACAACACCAAATCCTGCTGCAATGGCTACGATCATCAAGTATTGCCAGAGCAAAGGTGTGCTGATCTTGACCGCTGGAACATATGCAAACGTAATCCGCTTCTTGCCACCGATTGTTATCTCAGATGAATTACTTAAGGATGCCCTTGGTGTTCTGGAAGAAGCCTTCGCCAGTCTTTAAGAATTCACCTCATCCAATCACCCCTTGAGGGTGATTGGATCTATCCATTTCACCCCTTTATGCATCACCCTTAGGCATGGCCACCAAGGTGATGCGAGAGATTAACCCTTCTAGGGTGATTAACGGCGTATCCCTAGCGCGAACCTTGCCACCAGTGTTGCCACCAAATTTTTTAACGCGTAAATCAATACTGAAGCAAGTGGCAGTTGATCGCGCCGGCGTAACTTTAATTGCAGCTCCTGCTGGATATGGAAAAACTTCACTCGTTGCCGAATATGTTTCGACTTTGGAATTTCCGGTGGTTTGGCTTTCATTTGATGATTCAGATAGCGAGATGTCTTTTAATACTCACTTAATTCAAGCTGTCCGAAATGTATTACCAAACTATGGGAACTGGTTTTCACCCGAAG
>CAITKS010000201.1 GCA_903893085.1 uncultured Actinomycetes bacterium
CCACACCATTTATATAAGCATCGGGTGCTGACATAAGCAGACCCGCTTCAAATCGCGTGCGAAGTTCTTGAACTTGGTTAGCGTCATAAATTTTGCTCACAGCAGCTGCGGCGAAGGCAACAATTGCTGGTGCATTAAGCGTTCCGCTGCGGATTTCTCGCTCTTGTCCCCCGCCATGTAAAAGAGCAGGTATTTCATAAGCGCGCTGCAAAATCAGAGCACCGATCCCCAATGGTCCGCCAACTTTATGCGCGCTAAGGGCCATCGAGGTAACGCCAAGATCCTTATAGGAAAGTGGCGTCTTGGTAAATGATTGCACCGCATCCGTGTGAACCGGAATATCCCCTGCAATCTTTACAACTTCGGCGATCGGTTGAATTACTCCAGTTTCGTTATTGGAGTGCATCACCGAGATCAGCGCAACTTCAGCGCCACGTTTGGCAATAAAACTTTTTAGAAAATCCAAATCAAGCACGCCGTTTTTATCAACCGGAAGTTCGATTAACTCGGCACCTTCATGTTCTACTAACCAGCGAGCTGGATCAAGAACTGCATGATGTTCAATTGCGCTAATTAAAATTAGCTTCTTGCCACTCTTCCAGTACAGCCCCTTAATTGCGGCATTATCGGCTTCTGTTCCCGAGCCTGTGAAGATAACTTCAGATGGCAAGCAACCGACAGATTTTGCAATTGATTCGCGGGCATCTTCTACATCTTTGCGAGTTGAACGTCCTTCAGTATGAAGTGAAGAAGGATTACCAACTTTAATTAGCGCATCTGTCATCGCCTTTACTGCGACGTCAAAGATCGGCGTTGTAGCCGCATGATCTAGGTAGACGCTCATTGGAGCAGTCTAGATCACTTGCGAAGTTAAGCCTTTTTCGCGCTAATGCCAACCGTTGCTTGCGGCAGAACGTTGAATAAATCACCGATCACGCCAAAGTCTGCGATATCAAAGAGTGGGGCTTCTGGATCTTTATTGACGACAACGATTGTCTTCGATGTCTGCATACCGGCACGGTGTTGGATCGCTCCAGAAATACCACATGCCACATAAAGCTGTGGGCTAACTGTCTTGCCAGTCTGACCAACTTGATGTGAATGTGGATACCAACCGGCATCAGTTGCGGCGCGAGAAGCACCAACTGCAGCGCCAAGTTCATCTGCAAACTTTTCAACTGCTGCAAAATCACCGTTTGTGCCACGACCACCTGAGACAACAATATTTGCCTCAGTTAAATCGGGACGGCCACCTTTAATTGGTGGTTGTGATGATGAAACTTTTGATTTCTTCGCAGCGTCACCAATATTTGCTGTTGCGCTTTCGATTGCAGGGGACGCTGCAGAAAGATCTGCTTCCACACTATTTGGGCGAACTGTGATGATTGGCGTTCCGTGGGAAACCTTGGAATGCACAGTGGTTGAACCACCAAAAACTAATTGCGTTGCAGTGGCATCTGCACCAACATCTACAGCATCAGTAATGATTCCAGATTCGGTTAAGACGGCCACGCGAGCAGCAACTTCTTTTCCAAAAGCATGTGATGCGATCAAAACCGCCGCAGGTGATTTCTCTTTAATTAAATTGGCAAAGGCATCAGCGGATGCAGCAACACCGAATTGCGTAAAGTCATCTGATTCCAGAACCACAACGTTTGCAATCGGGCCTTGATTTACAGTCGCAGCCAGCGCCGCTCCCTTGCCGCTACCTGCTAAGACAACTGCAGTAACTGTGCCGATACGTGCTGCCGCCGTTGCAAGTTCTGCGGTGGTTTTTGTGGCCTTATCACTAGCGAAATCTGCCAAGATAAATACGTTGCTCATATCAACTTCTTCTCTGCTAGGAAATCAACGAGTGCGGTTCCACCGCTTCCTTCATCTGTAACTTTTACTCCTGCCGAACGCGCAGGTCGCGGCGTTGCATCGTTTACCTGTGACCAAGCGCTTTGCCCGCTTACGCCAACTGCTGCTAAATCTTTCTGTTCAATAGTTTTCTTCTTCGCCGCCATGATTCCTTTAAATGATGGATAGCGCGGTTCATTAATTTTTTCGACAACGCTGATCACACACGGAAATGCAGCAGAGATTTCGTCAACGCCAGCCTCAGTCACACGAGTAATTGCAACCGTGCCAGCTGGATCAACTGTCACCTTTGATGCAAAAGTTAATTGCGCCCAACCCAAGCGA
>CAITKS010000202.1 GCA_903893085.1 uncultured Actinomycetes bacterium
CAATCGTTGAAGACTTGCGACGCGAAATCATAAAGCCAGCAACTAAGAACAAGGCGGCGGTTGAGAAACCGTGGTTAAACATATAAAGAGTCGCACCAGAATGGCCTTGCGTGGTCATCGCAAAGATTCCCATGGTTATGAAACCAAAGTGTGAAATCGATGTGTAAGCGATCAGACGTTTAATATCTTTAGCACCGATGGCCAGAAATGCACCGTAGAGAATTGAAATAACAGCAAGAGTAATGATTAGCGGAGTGAAAGTTTTGCTGGCATTTGGAAATAGCGTTAAGCAGTAACGGATCATGCCAAATGTTCCGACTTTATCGAGCACACCTAACAGCAACACTGATGTGCCTGGAGTAGCTGACTTTGCGGCATCTGGAAGCCAGGTGTGTAGCGGCCAGAGCGGTGCTTTAATGGCAAAAGCTATAAAGAAACCGAGGAATAAGACGTTCTCCATCATCGGTGTAAGCACTGTGTGTAGACCAGCAAGTGTGGTGATGTCGAAGGTGCGGTTTCCATAACGAGTTGCCATTACGAAGATGCCGATAATTGAAGCCAACATCAATAGCCCACCGAAGAGGCTGTAGAGCAAGAATTTAACGGCAGCTGCGGCGCGTTCACCCGTTCCAAATCCGCCTATAAGGAAGTAAACCGGAACCAACATCGCTTCAAAGAAGACGTAGAACAAGAAGAGATCAGTTGATGCAAAGACACCGATCATCATCGTTTCTAGAACAATCAGCAGTGAATAGAAAGTCTTAGCGCTCCAGCGTCCACCTTCAGATTCGTGCCAACCGGCAACAACCACTATTGGTGTTAGAAGTACCGACATAAGAATTAGAACCAGCGCAATGCCGTCTACGCCAAGTGCGTATTTGATACCGAAAGCTGGAATCCATTGATGTGATTCCACAAATTGGAAGCCGACTGTATTGAAATCAAATTTAATGGTCATCAAAATTCCAACAAGTGCAACCAGGATGGTTGTAGCAAGTGCAATCTGCTTGGTGAGCAAGACATTGGCTTTTGGTGTGAAAGCTAGCGCTGCTGTGCCAAGTAAAGGCAACAACATAGAAAGCGTTAATAAGTTCATATTTGCCAGGTTCATTGTGTGACCACCCAAATTGCTGCGATCAGGGTCGCTGCGCCGACCAGAATTAACATCGCATAGCTGCGAACAAAGCCAGTCTGAGTTCTGCGTAGCGTTGAACCAGAACCAATTGCCATCTGCCCAATACCGCGGACTGCGCCATCGACAACACTTTCGTCGACCTTAACCAAGGCAGAAGTGAGTAGTTGGCCAGGGCGCATAAAGAGCGCCTCGTTAATGTCATCTTGCAATAAATCACGACGCGCGATGCGGGTAAATATTGAAACATCTTCTGGAGCAACGGCATCAACATCAGATAATTGATACTTCATAACCGCAATTGCCACGCCAATAGCCACCATTAGCAGCGCCAAACCAGAGACAACCATTGGTGATAAGAGTTCTTCATGCTCGCCATGGCTTTCAAATAAAGGTTCTAGCCAATTCTTTAACGCACTGCCGCGAGATAACAAGAAGCCTGAAGTTACAGAACCAATTGCCAGAATCGCCATTGGTAACCACATAAGAATCGGTGACTCGTGTGGATGTTGGTTATCGTCCCAACGCTTTGAACTGGTAAAAGTTAAAATCATTACGCGCGTCATATAGAAAGCGGTGATAGCGGCGCCAAGAAGTGCGGCGCCACCAAGGAGTATGCCCTTTGTGCCACCGGCGTTAAAGGCAGTCTCAATAATTTTGTCTTTTGAGTAGAAACCAGCGAATGGTGGAACACCGATAATCGCAAGGTATCCAAGTCCGAACGTTACAAATGTGATCGGCATAAATTTACGAAGCGCTCCGTATTTGCGCATATTTACTTCATCGTTCATGCCGTGCATAACCGAACCGGCGCCAAGGAACATTCCGGCTTTAAAGAATCCGTGAGTTAACAAGTGCATGATTGCAAATGCATAACCTGCAGGTCCAAGGCCAGCTCCCAAAATCATGTAACCGATCTGCGACATTGTTGAAGCAGCGAGTGCTTTCTTAATGTCATCTTTTGCGGTACCGACAAGAGCACCGAACATCAAAGTAATTGCGCCAACGATTACAACGAGAAGTTGCGCAGTTGGTGCTGCATCAAATACAAAGTTAGAGCGAACAATTAGGTAAACACCC
>CAITKS010000203.1 GCA_903893085.1 uncultured Actinomycetes bacterium
TCATTCCTACAAATATTGGACCAATTCGAAGCGCACGTATTTCTGATATTGATATTTTGGCTCAGTATGGCAAAGTAATTTTTGCTTACAGTGGCGCACAACCAGCGATGCTCACCGTTATTGCTAGTTCAAATCTTTGGGATTACGGGGCTCAACATCAGTCACCGACCATCTACACACGAGAAGCGAATAGGTCGGCACCATACGACATGGTCTTAAAGGGCGATTTGCTTTTAGAGAAAGCCAATAAAGACCAAAGAGAAATTGCGACCTCTAAATCAATCGGTTGGAGTTTTGGTGATGCCCCAAACGGCGGCGTTCCTATTGATTCAGTTGCGATTCGTTGGCCAGCTTCGAAATACGAAGCCACTTGGTCCAAAACTGAAAAACGTTGGTTGTTCAGTAATGGCGGGGTTCCTGACTTCGCGGCTAGTGGAAAACAACTAGGTGCGACAACGTTTGTGATTCAAAACATGAAAATGTCAGATTCGATCTATCGCGGATCTGATGGCAGTTACACGCCTTTGTCGGAAACAGTTGGAACCGGCACTGGCTATGTCTTGCGCGATGGTCGCGCATTCAAAGCTAACTGGAGCCGGCCAACTGCTGAATCGGGAACTACTTGGACCCTGGCAGATGGCAGCGAGATAAACTTCGCGGCCGGATCAATTTGGGTTGCCCTGACCGATCGCAAGCCTGCCTTCACGCTCACTGCGCCAACTCCACCTGTTTCAAAGTAGAGTAGGCACCCTGACTGCGAGCCAACTACTCGCCAAGATTCTTAACTAGGAGCATGGGCATGAGCCAGAACGTCGGAACAGCACGAGTCAAACGCGGAATGGCAGAGATGCTTAAAGGCGGTGTCATCATGGACGTAGTTAATGCCGAGCAAGCCAAGATTGCTGAAGCAGCAGGTGCAGTTGCAGTAATGGCACTTGAGCGAGTCCCTGCCGACATTCGCGCGCAAGGTGGCGTTGCTCGTATGTCTGACCCTGACATGATTGAAAAAATCAAAGCCGCTGTTTCAATTCCAGTGATGGCAAAAGCTCGCATTGGTCATTTTGTCGAAGCGCAAATCTTGCAAAGTCTCGGAGTTGATTACATTGATGAATCGGAAGTTTTAACCCCAACCGATTATGAGAACCACATTGATAAGTGGAATTTCACGGTTCCCTTTGTCTGTGGTGCAACCAACTTAGGCGAAGCACTTCGTCGCATTAATGAAGGCGCCGCCAAGATTCGCTCAAAGGGCGAAGCTGGTACTGGCGATGTTTCAAATGCAATGACACACATGCGCGCAATTGGTGGCGAGATTCGTCGTCTGACTTCACTACGCGAAGATGAACTTTATGTTGCTGCCAAGAATATGCAAGCGCCATTTGATTTAGTTAAAGAAGTTGCACAAACCGGCAAACTTCCAGTCGTTCTTTTCACAGCTGGCGGAATCGCAACTCCAGCAGATGCCGCTCTTATGATGCAAATGGGAGCTGATGGTGTGTTCATTGGTTCGGGTATTTTCAAATCAGGCGACCCCGCTTCACGAGCGGCTGCTTGCGTCAAGGCAACAACTTTCCATGACGATCCAAAAGTATTAGCCGATGTTTCGCGCGGTTTAGGTGATGCAATGGTTGGCATTAACGTTGCCGATCTGCCAGTTGCACATCGCCTAGCTGAGCGCGGTTGGTAACTAAAGGTTTTTTAAATCATGCGAGTTGGCGTTCTAGCTCTGCAAGGCGATTTTCGAGAGCACCTTTTTGCACTTGAAGAATGTGGCGTAAGTGCCAGCATCATTCGCAGGCCCAGTGAATTGGCAGCCGTCGACGCGCTAATTCTTCCGGGCGGCGAATCCACTGCAATCGCTAACTTAGCTCGCAGCTTTGAGATGTTCGAGCCACTTAAAACGCGGATTAAATCCGGAATGCCAGTTTATGGATCTTGCGCAGGAATGATTTTGCTGGCGGATCGTGTTTTAGATGCCGCAGTTGGCCAGGAAACTTTCGGTGGCCTAGACATCACCGTCCGCAGAAATGCTTTCGGGCGTCAAGTTGATTCATTTGAAACAGATTTGGAATTCGCCGGAATCACGAACCCACCCGTTCGAGCGGTTTTCATTCGTGCGCCTTGGGTTGAATCGGTAGGTCCTAGCGTTGAAGTTCTGGCCACGTTTGAACATGCTGTGGCCGTGCGTCAGGGTGCTCTCTTGGCTACCAGTTTTCACCCCGAATTAACGAGGGATAATCGAATTCATCGCTTCTTTATCGAATCAGTAGCACGTCCTGCTTTGGAAAAGGCTGCGGTAAAGTAGCGCCATAACTTTCATCGGCAGTTACGGTGAAATTTCTAGGGGGTAGATCATGTCCGGCCATTCCAAATGGGCAACGACAAAGCATAAGAAGGCAATCATTGATAGCCGTCGTGCGAAAAACTTTGCGAAGTTAATCAAAGCAATTGAAGTTGCATCACGTAACGGTGGCCCAGATATCGATGGTAATCCAACCCTTTTCGACGCGATTGCAAAAGCGAAGAAGAATTCAATGCCGGCGGACAATATTGAGCGCGCGGTTAAGCGCGGGTCAGGTTTGGAATCTGGCGGCGCTGATTGGCAAACCATTATGTATGAAGGCTATGGCCCTAATGGTGTCGCGATCATGATCGAATGTTTAACTGACAGTCGCAATCGTGCAGCATCTGAAGTTCGTGTTGCAGTTACTCGCAATGGTGGCAGCATGGCTGATCCAGGTTCGGTTGCATATCTATTTAATCGCAAAGGCGTAATTATCGTTAATAAGAATGGTCAGTTAACTGAAGACTTAGTACTAGAAGCAGTACTCGATGCTGGGGCCGAAGAAGTTAATGATCTGGGTGAATCTTTTGAAGTTGTTTGTGAAGCGAGCGATCTAGTCGTCGTGCGAACTGCCTTGCAAACCGCCGGAATAGATTACGAATCAGCAGATTCATCGTTCTTGCCGTCGATGACAATTCCACTCGATGCCGAAGGCGCAACTAAAGTATTTGAGTTAATTGATGCGATTGAAGAACTAGATGATGTGCAGAACGTATTTAGCAACTTTGATGTATCTGATGAGGTAATGGCGAGCCTGACTTAACATGTCTGAGCCAGTATCTAGGCTTAGCAAGTGAGAGTTCTAGGGATTGATCCAGGTTTAACGCGCTGCGGTATTGGCGTTGTTGAAGGGTCTATTGGAGCTCCATTACAGATGATTTCAGTCGGGGTAATCCTGACTTCGTCACAAGATCCAACTGAGATTCGGCTACTGCAACTAGAGCGAGAAATTCAACTTTGGATCACTGAATTCAAACCCGATGTAATTGCCATTGAACGAGTTTTCTCGCAACATAATTTGCGCACAGTGATGGGCACGGCTCAAGCAGCCGGAATCGCTCTTTTGTTGGCCGCTCGGAATCAAATCAAA
>CAITKS010000204.1 GCA_903893085.1 uncultured Actinomycetes bacterium
CAATCAATTCCGCGTTCAGTTAAGCCACGAATTTCTTCGAGCAATACACCTGGATCGATTACAACGCCGTTACCAATAACTGGAACAACGTTAGGACTTAGAATTCCAGATGGCAGTAAGTGAAGTGCATACTTCTGATCACCGATGACCACGGTGTGGCCCGCGTTGTTGCCGCCCTGATAGCGAACGACATAATCAACGCGGTCACCGAGAATATCTGTGGCTTTACCCTTGCCTTCGTCGCCCCATTGAGCTCCGAGCAAAACTAACGCTGGCATGGCAAAACCCTTCTGCAGGTGTTAACGATTAAAGAATTACTTCTTAAGTGATGTGCCGGTTGAACGAAGATCTGAACAAGCATGAACAACACGAGCTGCCATTCCTGCTTCTGCAGCCTTACCCCACGCACGTGGATCGTAAGCCTTCTTATTTCCAACTTCGCCATCGATCTTAAGTACGCCATCGTAGTTCTTGAGCATGTGATCAACTACGGGACGTGTAAATGCGTACTGAGTGTCGGTATCGATATTCATCTTAATTACACCGTAATCAAGTGAGTCACGAATCTCTGAAAGTAGTGATCCTGAACCACCATGGAATACCAAGTCCATTGGCTTGCTGCCTGCAGCAAGACCCTTTTTGGCAACAACAGCATCTTGCAAAGTCTGCAAAATCTTTGGTTGCAATACAACGTTGCCTGGCTTGTAAACACCGTGCACGTTGCCAAATGTTGCTGCAACCATATAGCGACCGCGTTCTCCGAGACCAAGAGTTTCGATTGTCATCAAAGCATCTTCAGGTGTTGAGTAAAGCTTGGCATCGTGTTTTGCTTCAACGCCATCTTCTTCGCCGCCAACAACGCCGATTTCGATTTCCAAAATTGTGCGAGCAGCAACTGACTTAGTTAGAAGTTCGTCAGCGATCTTCATGTTTTCGTTCATATCTACTGCTGAGCCATCCCACATATGCGAGTTAAAGAGTGGAGCTTGACCGTTCTTGATGCGCTGTGCGCCGATTTCAAGAAGTGGGCGCATGTAGCCATCTAACTTTTCTGCTGGGCAATGATCGGTGTGGATTGCAATATTTACGTTGTAGTTCTTAGCGACCACATGTGCGAATTCGGCGAGCGCTACTGCGCCATCGACCATGTTCTTAACGGTTGAACCGGATGCGTATTCTGCACCGCCCCAAGAAAACTGGATGATTCCATCTGATTCAGCTTCGGCGAAACCACGAATTGCTGCAGTCAGTGTCTGTGATGATGAAACGTTGATTGCGGGATATGCGAATGCGCCAGCTTTAGCGCGATCAAGCATTTCTGCATAAATTTCAGGGGTTGCGATGGCCATGATGACTCCAAATTATCTCGGGTGTAATCCCTGACCGAGCGCTTCATTGGGCCGAATTCAGGCTTACGCCATATCCAACCACCTTCACAGGCGGATGAAAAATCGCCATTCCCTACACGCGTAGAAAATGGCGATTCTCCAGCCGATTGGCACCCATTCAAGGATGACCTTTCAGGGATGCAAGGATTTCTGCAAGAAGGCAATCAAGGCAGCCAAGAGAGCAGGGTTGGAAAGTAATTTGAGCAAGCCAGCTAGAAATGTGATGAGCATTTTTTCCTTTCAATCGTTCGATAGTTCGTGCGAAGGCGGAGATCATCCCTTTTATATTCGTCATCACAGTCAAAAAACCTTCCCCCTGTTGATATTGACGAGTAATCTGCTGAGTTATGAGTTCAGAAAAAGTCGGCGATTCCATAGAAAACCTTTCCCAGGAAAACCGTCGCTTCCCGCCAAGTGCACAATTTGCAGCACAAGCCAATGCTCAAGCAGATTTGTATGCACATTCCGATAAAGACCGCTTAACGTTCTGGGAAGAACAAGCACGCGAATTAACATGGGATAAGCCCTGGGATCGTGTCCTGGAGTGGAATCCGCCATATGCAAAATGGTTTATCGGCGGAAAAATAAATGCTTCAGTAAACGCACTTGATCGCCACGTTGCTGCAGGTCGCGGAGAACGCGTCGCTTTTCACTTTGAAGGCGAACCCGGCGATACACGAACAATTACTTATTCACAGATGTTAGAAGATGTTTCACAAGCCGCACATGCTTTAACTGAACTCGGAATCAAATCAGGTGATCGAGTTGCAATTTATTTGCCGATGATTCCAGAGGCTGCGGTTGCGATGTTGGCATGTGCGCGTATCGGAGCTGTGCATTCTGTTGTGTTCGGTGGATTCTCTGCCGATGCGCTGCTATCGCGAATTCAAGATGCCGATGCAAAGTTAGTAATCACGGCAGATGGCGGATTCCGTAAGGGTTCAGCTTTTGCCTTAAAGCCTGCAGTCGATGAAGCCCTCAAAGGAAAACATAACGTCGAGAAGGTATTGGTTGTTAAGCGCACCGGGCAAGAGACGGCGTGGAATTCTGATCATGATGTTTGGTGGCACGAAATTATGGGGCGCCAAAGTAAGTCACACACGCCCGAATTCTTCGAAAGCGAACATCCGCTATTTATTCTCTATACCTCTGGAACTACCGCTAAACCAAAGGGAATTTTCCACACAACCGGTGGCTACTTAACCCAGGCTGCATATACGCACCGTGTTGTCTTTGATATCAAACCCGAGACAGATGTTTATTGGTGCACCGCAGATGTCGGTTGGATTACCGGCCATTCTTACGTTGTCTATGGCCCGCTGATTAACGGTGCTACGCAAGTAATGTATGAAGGAACTCCAGATACTCCGCACAAGGGACGCATCTTTGAAATGGTTGCTAAATATGGCGTAACCATTTTGTATACCGCTCCAACACTGATTCGTACCTGGATGAAATGGGGAGATGAATTTCCTAAAGCACATAACTTAACTTCACTTCGTTTACTTGGTTCAGTTGGAGAACCAATTAATCCAGAAGCGTGGATGTGGTATCGCGAAGTCATCGGATCAAGTAACTGTCCGATCGTAGATACGTGGTGGCAAACTGAAACCGGCGCAATCATGATTTCTCCACTACCTGGTGTGACTTCAACTAAGCCAGGTTCTGCGATGAAAACAATTCCTGGCATCAGCGCAAAGGTGGTTGATGATTCAGGTGTAGCCGTTCCTAATGGACATGGCGGTTTCTTGATTTTGGATCAACCTTGGCCATCAATGCTGCGCGGTGTTTGGGGCGAAGATGAGAGATATAAAGAAACTTATTGGTCTCGCTTTAAAGGAATTTACTTTGCAGGAGACGGTGCAAAGTTAGATGATGATGGCGCAATTTGGTTGATGGGTCGCGTTGATGATGTGATGAATGTTTCGGGACACCGTATTTCAACTACTGAAGTCGAATCAGCGTTGGTATCTCATGAAGCAGTTGCAGAAGCTGCAGTCGTTGGCGCTGCCGATGAAATGACCGGTCAAGGAATTGTTGCCTTTGTGATTTTGCGTGGAGGAATTCCAAATGCAGGCGGTGACGAGCTGATTAAAGAGCTACGCGCCCATGTAACTAAGGAGATTGGTGCGATTGCGCGCCCCCGTCAGATCATGGTGGTTGCAGAACTGCCAAAGACGCGCAGTGGAAAAATCATGCGCCGCTTGCTTAAAGATGTCGCCGAGAACCGAGCAGTTGGAGATGCGACAACTTTGGCTGATCCAAATGTAATGAAGCTGATTTCAGAAGGTTTAAATAGCGCTAAAGACGAAGATTAAGAAACTCTTCTTTAACCCAACCATTTGCTTGCGTAATCAGGCCTGGAATATATGGCTGCACTTTCGGAAGAATTTTACTTTCGGTGATCTGATTCTGCGCACTTTGCCACGGCGACCATAGAAGTACTGTGGCAATCAAATAAAGTGCAATCACTGTGCGGGCAATTTCGAGCGTAGCCCCGGCAATCGAATCAATGAATGCAAGTGGTCCACGAAAAATTGTCGCCCGCAGTCCTTTCGCTAGTAATCCACCGATG
>CAITKS010000205.1 GCA_903893085.1 uncultured Actinomycetes bacterium
GATTGAATTGCAAGCGTGACAATGTAATCAAGAATCAGCGCAACAGCTGCGATCTGCGCGGTAACTGGTCCAAAGTTATCGCGTGAGACGATGTAGGCACCGCCAGTTTTTGTGTAAACATCAATTACGTTACGATAAGAAAGAGTTATCAAAACAAGAATTGCTAAAACAACAGCAGTCATCGGCATCAAGATTGCAAATGCGGCGAGACCAAATGCCGGCAATAACGCGATAAGAATCTGTTCGCTGCCATAAGCAGATGAAGAAATACAGTCAGATGAAAGAATTCCAAGTGCATAGCGCTTTGATAAACGCTGATGACCTAAAGAGTGCCTATTTAGTGCACCGCCAAGAAATGCCCGCTTGATCTTGTAGCTAAGCGGATCATTGAGATGCGCATGTTCCTGCATTGCAACGGGCTGCGGCGCACCATCTGTCCATGACTTTGGCACACAAACTCCTTCATTTACTGCGGTTGGCGCGTTTAATTGCCTTTTCGGTATGCTCATCTTATGCGCACTCAGTTATATATTGATGGTCAATGGGTTGATGGAAACGGGACTTTGGATGTAATTGATCCAAGTGACGGCTCGGTAATCGCCAAAGTCGCCACCTCGAGCGACGAGCAGAACCTCGCCGCAGTCGATGCCGCTGACCGCGCCGGTGCATCATGGGCAAAGACCGCACCTCGCGTGCGCAGCGAAATCTTGCGTAAGGCATTTGAAATGATGATTGCCGAAGCAGATTATTTAGCCGAACTTATCTCTAAAGAAAATGGCAAAGCACTACCCGATGCAAAGGCTGAAGTAAATTACGCCGCTGAATTTTTCCGTTGGTTTGCTGAAGAAACTGTTCGCATCTCTGGCGATTTCCGTATGGCTCCATCAGGTGACAAGCGAATTTTGGTTACTCACCAACCAATCGGTGTCTCACTTCTAATTACGCCGTGGAACTTCCCGGCAGGTATGGCAACTCGCAAGATTGGTCCTGCGATTGCAGCCGGTTGCACAATGATTTTGAAGCCAGCGGGGGAAACGCCACTAACTGCGCTCGCAATCGTTGACATTCTGGAACGTTGCGGACTTCCCAAGGGAGTTCTAAATGTAATTCTTCCAGCACAAACAGGTCCGGCAATTAGCAAAGTTCTTCATGATTCGCGCGTTAAGAATCTTTCATTTACTGGATCAACTTTTGTCGGAAAGATTCTTCTCAAGGAAGCCGCTGATCAAGTAATTCGCTGCTCTATGGAGCTCGGCGGAAATGCACCGTTCGTTGTTCTAGATGATGCAAATATTGAAGACGCGGTAAAAGGTTTGATGATGGCCAAGATGCGCAACGGTGGTGCTGCTTGTACAGCTGCAAACCGTATCTATGTTGCACGTTCTATCGGCGATCAGTTCATCGCAGAATTTACTAAGGCAATGGCCGCTTTCAAGATGGGCGTTGGTCGCGAAGCAGGAATACAACTTGGCGCAAGCGTTTCGATGAAAGAGCGCAATAAGATTGCTGAACTCGTAGATGCGTCAAAGGCACGCGGAGCAAAGGTTCACCTTGGTGGAAATACTCCAGATGGAGTTGGTGCTTTCTATCCTGCAACGGTTCTGGAAGTTTCTAAGGATGACGAAATTCTTGCCAATGAAGTCTTCGGACCTGTGGCACCAGTCGTCCTCTTTGACTCAGATGAAGAGGCACTCAAATTTGCTAATGACACCGAATACGGACTAATTAGTTATGTGTATTCACAAGATCTAAAGCGCGCAATCCGATTTGCTGAAGGTATCGAAGCGGGCATGGTTGGAATCAACCGCGGACTTCTTTCTGATCCTGCAGCTCCATTTGGTGGCGTAAAGCAATCCGGTCTTGGTCGCGAAGGCGGTTTCGACGGAGTTCACGAGTTCTTGCAGACCAAATACATTGGCGTCGAGATTTAATTTCTTACGCGGAGGATGAGGGATTTGAACCCTCGAAAGGTTGCCCTTTACACGCTTTCCAAGCGTGCGCACTCGGCCGCTATGCGAATCCTCCTGGCGAGATCGCTCCCGACTGGCTAAGGGTATAGGTGTAACAACTATCCTTACGCCAGATCCCTCACGCGGCATTACCGCGCTGAACTCCCCCAGGGTAGGAATACAGCAAGGGTAGGCGTGCTCTGATGGGTGCGTGAGGGGTCCTTTATATAGTGCAGGTCAGTGATTTGTAATAGGTTGTAAATATTCGTGCGCAGAAGAGAGGAGTGAATATGTCACTCGCGTTGTATCGAAAGTATCGACCATCTGTATTTGCAGATGTAATCGGACAAGAGCATGTCACCGTTCCACTTTCCAATGCACTCACTTCTGGAAAAACACATCACGCATATTTATTTAGTGGACCTCGTGGTTGCGGAAAAACTTCTAGCGCTCGCATCATGGCGCGCTCACTTAACTGCGAAAAAGGCCCAACCCCAACTCCTTGTGGTCTTTGCCAATCCTGTAAAGATTTAGTTGCCAATGGTCCGGGTTCACTCGATGTCATTGAACTCGATGCTGCAACTCACGGTTTAGTTGACGATGCGCGCGACTTACGCGATAAAGCTTTCTTTGCACCAGTTCAAAGTCGTTACAAAATTTACATTATTGATGAAGCCCACCAACTTGGGCCGGGAGCCGCAAATGCGCTTTTGAAAGTTGTTGAAGAACCGCCTCCTCACGTAATTTTTATCTTTGCAACAACCGAACCAGAAAAATTAATTTCAACAATTCGCTCGCGTACACATCACTATCCATTCCGACTTGTTCCACCCGGAATCTTGGGCGAGCACCTTGAAAAGATTTGTAAAGAAGAAGGCGCAACCGTTGCAAAGGGTGTAATTCCTTTAGTTGTGCGCGCAAGCGGTGGCTCAGTCCGTGACGCACTTTCCGTGCTTGGACAGCTTCTTGCAGGCGCTGGCCCAGATGGCGTCAGTTACGAAATTGCAATTCAGTTACTTGGCTTCACTGATGGCGCACTTCTAGATGATGCAATAGATGCACTTGCCGCCCGTGATGGCGCAACGTTGTTTAAGACCGTCGACCGCGTTATTGAATCTGGGCATGATCCCCGCAGATTTGCTGGAGATTTTCTCGAACGCTTGCGCGATTTAATGATCGTTGACGCA
>CAITKS010000206.1 GCA_903893085.1 uncultured Actinomycetes bacterium
AACCTTTCGGCGGCATCACAGTCATCACACCTGGGCGCTAGAAATAACGTGATCGCAAAGACCAAGAACGGCTTCCCACCGAAGATCTGCGCCACCTGCGGCCTGCCCTTTGAATGGCGCAAGAAATGGGCGCGCGATTGGGAAAACGTTAAATACTGTTCAGAGAAGTGCAAAGCGGGGAAGTAGTGGCTCGGTGATTAAGAGTTAACGGAAGGAACGCGTGACGGGTACCCTTCACCCATGTCCTTCGTAATGTACTCAACCACCTGGTGTGGCTATTGCAAGCGGTTGAAATCTCAGTTGGCTGATCTTGGGGTTACATTTGATGAGATCAATATTGAAGAGGTACCGGGGACGGCTGAGATTGTTGAGAAGGTAAATGGTGGCAATCGCACTGTGCCGACGTTGGTGTTCTCGGATGGAAGTGCGATGACTAATCCTTCGGCTAAAGAGGTAGTGGAGAAGCTCGCTTCGCTTTAGGTTAAGTTTTCTTTTACTCGAAATCTCCGCCGCGACCGGTGAGGCGCTTGGGTTTTTTCTTTGGTTTTTCAAAGCGCGTTGCCAGAGCTATGACCGCAATCGCATAGATAGCAATTAGAACGAAACCAATTTTCATTATGCGCCTAGTACAGCCCAGACAGCGAGCGCGAAAATCGCAATATCGAATGCGATGATGGCAATAGCTGAGAGTGAGACAAGTCCGCGTGAATCTGCAATTTTTTCAGTGAGTGCAGATGGCTTTTCGACTTTGCGCAGATCAATGATCAACGCTTCGCCTTCGCGCACAGCCGCATATTGGCTGATAGTGGCAAGGATTCCAGTTACTGCTGTGACGCCTAGCGCAAAGTACTTAGCGCCATCGCTGGCATCATTGAATTCACCGATTGCGGCTAGGGCAACAATTGCGATGAGAACAAGCGCTGGAGCAACTTGGGCTTGGATAATTTGGGTGCGTAAATGGGTCCACTGCTTGATCAGGCTTTTCTCATCCATGTTGTTTCCTCTCCAAGAAACGTTGGGTGTAGATAGGTAATAGTAAAAGGTTAAGGCGTTGGAGCGGGCGATGCAGTCTGAAAAATTTAGGTGAATTTTGGGATGGGCGCGCTCTCCAGCGGCAGTTGGATTAACCTTTGGCCATGAAAAGAATTGTTGGCGCACTTGGTTTGGCCTTGGTTTTATCCCTGGTTTTGGCGCCGGCATCATCGGCTGCGGTTAAGGCGGGGGATGCGTGCAAGAAGGCGGGGCAGACAAGTGTTGTCGGCGGGATGAAATACACCTGTGTTAAAAAAGGTAGCAAGTTAGTTTGGGGCAAAGGTGTTGCGGTTAAGGGTGGTGCAACTGCCGGTGCTTACACAATGGAGAAAGTTAAGGCCAATGCAAGTGCGGCAAGTTGCTGGGCTGTAATTAGTGGCAACGTTTATGACTTAACAAAGTGGATTGGTTCACACCCTGGTGGATCAGGTGCAATTACATCCCTGTGTGGCACTGATGGAACGTCAGCATTTCTTGGGATGCATACGGGGCAATCAAAGCCGCAAGCGCGTTTGAGTGGATTTTTGTTGGGGCCGTTAGCTAAGTAAAGAAATTATTGGTGGCGGATGAAGTCAGCGACTTCTGGATTGTTCTTCATTTCGGCAATCTCTTCTTTGGTGGGAAGAGTTGCGCGATCGCGTTCTACTTTAACTAAGCAGAGGAAACCGAATACTTCATTTTCAGCAGCGCGAAATTGATGCCATGCCCAAGCAGGAATATAAACAAGATCATGCATTGCAAGTGGCAGAACTTCATCGCCAACTAGGCATGCGCCACTGCCTTTAATTGGGATAACTAAGTGAGTGTGTTCGTGCTTTTCTAAAGTTGTGTGGCCGCCGGCATCTACTTCAAAGTAACGAACTTCCATGCCATCTTGGTGGGCTTCGCCAAATAAAATGCGGCGAGATACATCTTTAAATGAGGCAAGACCATCTTCATCTTTGTAGACGAGCTCTTCGATGTTACGCCAACGATGAGGTGCATCTTGGATAACGTGATTCTTGTTGTGGCTCATTGGGCAATTATAGCCACGACAGCGTTGTGGTGTTTAATTGGCATATGAGTGAACGTAATTGGGGCTTTAAAACTAAGGCTCTGCACGCTGGTACACAGCCAGATCCGCAGACGGGTGCGCGAGCACTTCCCATCTACCAATCATCCGCATTTGTCTTTGAGAACACAGAAGATGCGGGCAATTTATTTGCTCTGCAGAAATACGGCAACATCTATAGCCGAATTGGAAACCCAACAGTTTCAGCCTTTGAAGAAAAAATTGCAGCACTTGAAGGTGGTCTTGGAGCTGTTGCAACATCAAGTGGGATGGCTGCGCAGTTCTTAACATTTGCAGCGCTGGTTGGTACTGGCGATCATGTTGTTGCATCTTCTGCTTTATATGGTGGCACGCTGACACAGCTCGATGTGACGCTGCGACGCTTTGGTGTGGATACAACATTTATAAATAGCGACAAGGCCGAAGATTTTGCAGCAGCGATAACGGATAAGACCAAGTTTATTTATGCCGAAATGATTTCTAATCCGGCGTCCCAGATTGGTGATATCGAAGCTTTGGCAAAGGTGGCACATGGCGCCGGCTTGCCGTTGATTATCGATTCAACAGTTGCGACGCCTTATTTGGTGCGCCCGATCGAATACGGCGCAGATATTGTTTTGCACTCGGCGACAAAGTTCTTGGGTGGACACGGAACCACTCTGGGCGGCGTGATTGTTGAATCTGGAAAATTTAATTGGGGTAACGGCAAGTTCCCAACGATGACCGAACCTGTGCCTTCATATGGCGGAGTTTCATGGTGGGATAACTTCGGTGAATTCGGATTTCTTACCAAGGTTCGCTCTGAACAACTGCGCGATATCGGCGCAGCCTTAAGTGCGATGTCGGCTTTCTTGCTTGTGCAAGGTGTAGAAACTTTGCCACAGCGCATGCGCGATCATGTGGCAAATGCCAAAGTTGTCTCTGAATGGCTAGAAAGTGATCCACGTATTGAATGGGTTAAGTACGCGGGACTTGCTAGCCATCCGCATAATTCGCGTGCCAAGAAGTATTTGCCTGAAGGTCCTGGATCAGTATTTTCATTTGGGGTTAAGGCAGTTGGCGCACTAAGCAGCCGCGAAACCGGCGAGAAATTTATTAACTCTGTGCAGTTAGCCAGCCACCTTGCAAACATAGGTGATGTGCGCACACTTGTTATTCATCCAGCAAGCACCACACACCGTCAGTTAACGGATGACCAGTTAATTGAAGCGGGTGTGCCACAAGATTTGATCCGTATCAGCGTTGGCTTGGAAGATATTGAAGATATTTTGTGGGATCTAGATCAAGCGCTGACTGTGGCAACCGGTAAGGCTCGTTCATGACTTACATCGCGCCAAGTGCGGTCGAGCGTTTGAAATTTATGCAGGAAGCCAAGAATGTGGCGATGGTTGGGGCATCAGATGATCAATCGCGCGCCAGTTATTTTGTTGCTACTTACTTGTTATCTGCAACTCACTTTAAAGTTTTCTTTGTTAACCCACGGCTTGAAAGTATCTTGGGCCTGAAGGTTTATAAATCACTGGCTGATATTGAAGAACCGATCGATATTGTCGATGTTTTTAGAAAACCTGCAGATATCCCGG
>CAITKS010000207.1 GCA_903893085.1 uncultured Actinomycetes bacterium
AGTGCGCTCATCGCGTTGGCAAGTTCCGTTTCGCGATGATGACCAAGTGCATCATTTTCTGCACTAGATAAATGGCTTAGTTCGGGTGTTAGGATTTCGCCTTCTTCGCCACGCGTGCATGTAACAAGTGTTACTTGTGCACCGAGAGCAGCATATAGAGCCATGGTCGCACCATTGTTGATGGTTTCATCATCCGGATGTGCATGCACCAATAGAGCGCGAAAACCTTGATACGAACTGCGCATTAATAAACCGGCAGAGATTTATCGATTTGTTTTGCCCATGCAATTACGCCGCCAGCTACATGTGTAGCACCTGAAAAACCAGCGCCTTTAAGAATTGCCAGACATTCAGCAGATCGGACCCCGCTCTTGCAGTGCAAGATAATTGGCTTATCTTGCGGCAATGATGCCAAAACGGTTCCATCTAAGAAACCTTGCTTAGGAATTAAATGAGAGCCAGGAATTCGAACGATTTCAAATTCACTTGGTTCGCGAACATCAACTAGGTAAAAGTCATCCTTGGCTGTGATCTTTGCAGCCAGATCGGTAACTGAAATTGTTGAGTCTTTAACTGCAACTTCGGCAGCATCAGATAAGACTCCGCAGAATGCGTCGTAATCTGGCAATAACTCTTTCTGGGTTGGATTGTCACCACACAGTGGACAGTTTGGGTCTTTGCGAACCTTCATCTTCTTAAATGACATTTCAAGCGCGTCATAAATAATCAGCGAACCAATCAGTGGATCGCCAACACCGGTAATTACTTTTATCGCCTCAGTGGTCTGAATGGATCCAATAGTTGCGCAGAGCACTCCAAGGACACCGCCTTCAGCACAACTTGGCACCATTCCAGGAGGTGGTGGTTCTGGATATAAGCATCGATAACACGGTCCGTATTCAGCCCAAAATACGCTGGCTTGACCATCAAAGCGATAAATCGAACCCCATACATAAGGCTTCTTTAATAACACACAAGCATCGTTGACTAAATAGCGAGTTGCGAAATTATCTGTTCCATCAACGATGATGTCGTATTGCGAGAAAATCTCTTTTACATTGGAATTATCTAAGCGAACTTCATGTGTAATGACATTTACATATGGGTTTATCTCTGCGATTTTTTCTTTCGCCGATTGCGCTTTGCTTTTACCGATATCACTTTGGCCATGAATAATTTGGCGTTGTAAATTTGATTCATCAACGGTGTCGAATTCAACAATTCCAAGAGTTCCGACTCCTGCCGCTGCCAAGTACATGAGCGCTGGCGAACCTAGTCCACCTGCACCAACGCAGAGAACTTTCGCGTTCATCAATCTTTGCTGACCAGTCATTGCTACATCTGGAATTATCAGATGTCGGCTATACCTGCGAACTTCATCAACGGTTAGCGCTGGTCCAGGAGAAACCAGGGCAGGAGGTTTAACTTGCGGGTTAGTCATGGCGATATTCTGCCGTAGGCATTGCAGGTGCGCCAATTAGATAAAGTTCTCACGCTGCAAATCATTCTCATCTGCAATTGACCTTTCTTTATCAGCGCGATTGCGTCTACGATATGAGCAATGACTACCTTGGATGTAAATACAAAAGGCGATAAGGCTCGTCTGCCACGCGATGAGCGACGTGCAATATTGCTTAACGCCGCGCTTGAAGTTTTCACAGCGGCTGGATATCACTCTGCTGCTATGGATGAGATCGCTGACCGAGCAAATGTCAGCAAGCCAGTTCTGTACCAGCATTTTCCTTCCAAGCTTGATCTATATCTAGCAGTACTTGATCTACATATTGATTCTTTAGTTTTTGCATTGCAGAAGGCGATTTCTTCAACCCCTGACAACTCCAAGCGCGTTCACGCAACCGTTGTTGCATATTTCGAATTCATAGAAAAAGAAGGCGAAGCATTTCGTCTACTTTTTGAAAGCGATATGAGTGTTGAACCGCAGGTACGTGAACGTCTAAATCGTATGACTTATGATTGCGCAGCAGCAGTAAGTGCAATCATTTCAAATGACACCGGGTTGCCTCAAGAAGTTGCAATGTTGCTTGGCGTTGGCCTAATTGGATATACGCAAGTAACTGCACGCCATTGGTTGGAAAGAGATAGCAAGTTAAGCCGCCAACAGGCTGTCGAATTAGTTGAAAACTTAATGTGGCGTGGAATTTCTGGCTTCCCACTCTCTGAGAGTGAATGATCCCCACTCATTTTGAGAGAGATTGCCCGCACTTTTTGCCGATAGGATAGGCATATGAGCACAAAGAAATCAGATGCCGGACAAAGCACACAAGTACGCATCGCAATTGCCAATATCTCTGGCGAACTAGTTATTGATACAAGTACCTCAGTATCTGAAATCAAGGCTGCAGTTGCAGCCGCGCTGGCAGGTCAGACTCCCCTTTCAATTCAAGATATTCGGGGACATGAAATTGTTGTAGCAGCGGACAAGATTGGCTTCGTCGACATTGGTGTCGTTGCCGATCGTCGCGTTGGTTTCGGCGTTCTCTAAGGTGTCGATAACTTTTGCAGATTTACCACTTCGGCCCGAAACTCAGGCCGCATTGGCTGAACATGGATTTATTTCACCTTTCCCAATTCAAGAGATGGTTCTTCCCATCGCACTTGGCGATGGCGATGTAATAGGGCAAGCAAAAACCGGAACTGGTAAAACTCTCGCATTTGGAATTCCGCTAATTGAAAGAGTGATTGCACCACTTGATTCCGAGTGGGCAGATTTAGCCGCTAAAGGACTTCCGCAAGTTTTAGTCGTAGTACCAACTCGCGAACTTTGTGTACAGGTAACAAAAGATATTGATGAGTTAACTGGAAATCGCGGAATTCGCACGTTAGCTGTTTACGGTGGCCGCGCCTTTGAGCCACAAATCGAAGCGCTAGATAACGGTGTGGAAATTGTCGTGGGAACACCAGGGCGTTTATTAGATCTATATCGCCAAGGTCAATTGAAATTAAAAGAAGTCTCACGCGTTGTTTTAGATGAAGCAGATGAGATGCTCGATCTTGGTTTCTTGCCAGATGTCGAAAAAATATTTACCAGTACGCCAAATCGTGCACAAACCATGCTCTTTTCAGCAACTATGCCGGGAGACATCATTGCCTTGGCTCGTCGCTTTATGAATCAACCAATACATATTCGTACGCAAGATAACGAAGATGAAGGTGCAGTTGTATCTCGCATTAAGCAGCACGTAATCCGTGCCCATGCTCTAGATAAGATCGAAATGCTGGCGCGAATCCTTCAAGCAGATGGGCGCGGACCAACTATCGTCTTCTGTCGTACTAAACGAACCTGTCAAAAAACATCAGATGATCTAGCAGAGCGCGGATTCCGTGCAGCATCGATTCATGGAGATCTTGGACAGAGCGCACGCGAAAAGGCGCTAAATGATTTCAAGGCGGGTAAATCAGATGTACTGGTTGCAACCGATGTGGCAGCGCGCGGAATTGACATCGATGGCATTACGCACGTAATCAACTATCAATGTCCAGAAGATGAAAAAACTTATGTTCACCGCATTGGCCGCACAGCGCGTGCGGGCGCGGATGGAATCTCAGTCACATTTGTTGATTGGGATGATTTGGCTCGCTGGAAGATGATCGATACCGCTCTTGTTCTGGGCCTAGGAGAACCCGAAGAGACTTACTCTTCATCTGAGCATCTTTATCAAATGTTAAACATTCCAGCAGGATCCAATGGGCGAATGACAAAGCAGAAACCAGTTGCAAAGACTGAAAAAGCTGCGCCAAGTGAGAAAACTTCCAAGCCGGCTGCTGATAAAACTCCGCGCAATCGCACACGAACTAAGAAATTTACTTCTTAACCTTTCTTACTCCAACCCCAGTAACTCAAGTATCGAATAAGCCGCGCTGCGGTAACTCTCGGCTACATCCGAACTCTTGCTTACGGTTAAGACAGATAGCTTTGTAGATGCTGCACGTTCCACGTCTTCACTCTTCAGTATTGCTACATCTAAAACAGGTGAAATATCTTCAGGATTTTCTGCGCCGAAAGAGATAGCGGTTACTGGTGTATCAGCAATCGCGCGCAGTTGAATTAGTCCACGAATTGAATGTACGGAGCTCGAAACAGGTACGAAGATATGCTCCGCTGCCTTAATGGCTGATACAAGTGATGGGGTTAAGGTCGGAGCAATATCCAAAATCGCGACGTCATATTCTTTCGGCACTTGACTCAGCATCGTTGAAAGCGCATCTTCATCTAAATTTGCGGTCAATCGAGAATCTGCGGCGATAAAGTCAAAGCGCTCTGTAGTAGTGATCAGATTTTCTTCTGTTAATTTTACACCTGAGATAAATTCAGTAATGGTTATTCGTGGGTTTTCTAAACCCAAACGAAAAGTTAGTGATCCAGATGGGTCGAGATCAATCAAAAGTGTTTTCTTTCCAAATTCAGCAAATGCCACCGCAAGTGCATGCGACAGCGTTGTCTTCCCTGTTCCGCCTGCCGGATTTGCAATCGCAATTACCTTCACTTGGCAAGCACCAATCCCCAGCGCTCTTGCGCAGCCTTATAAACAGGTGGTGCCAAAATCGCATCCGGAATAACACCCAAAGTTTTGCGAAGTGCCTTTAATGAAATCTCTGTTGCGATTTTTTGTCCGGGAAGTGTTGGGGTTCCATAGAGAGATCTTGCCCAAGCTGGCAAGGAACTTGCAGCGAGCAGTGCCAATGAAGCCCATGCTGGTGCGGCGGGAGTTGCGAAACGAACTGCAGTTGGTAGCGGCGGGATCGTTAAAAAGAGTGCAGCCCGCTTGGCATCATCTGATGCGCTGAGCTCTGGTGAAATTTCTTGAAAATATTTTTGCATCTGCTCAACTGAGGATGGAACTTGGTCTGCATTTATTCCAACCGCCTCGGCAAATACCACCATTTCCGCAACATATTGATCCTGTTGTTCAGTTGTAAGTGACATCCCTGATCGAATCGCAATATCAAGAAAAGAATCAACCATCGACATGTGAACCCAGAGCAATAGATGCGGATCATCTAGTCCGAGTGAAGTGTGAATCTTTCTGACACGAGCAGAGAGCGCATCTGCTTCATCGCGACTGCCAAAAGTTATTGTTGAAACATAGTCGCCTGTGCGTTGTAATCGACCCCACGCATCTTCACGGAAATTTGAGTTCTTAGCCACGCCATCCATCGCATCTGGATGCAGCGCCTGCTGCAACAGAGCGCGTATCCCACCGATAGCCATCGCTGGATCAGAATGAATCTTCCAGGCGATGGTTTCAGGCGAGAATTTCCCACGTGGGTCTGATGACATAAACGTAACTTTATCTGAGGTTTAGTTATTGTGCAGTGAAGGCTTTTATGGCATCGACCAGCATTTGCACGGCAATTGCGGCCAGCAGTAAACCTGCAATTCTGGCAAAGAGAGTTACGCCCGAGTCTTTGATAATGCCCAAAATAGTTGTCGAGGCCATTAAGGAAACTGCAATAACAATGTGTACGGCAACCACTGCTGCGATCAGACCAATACTTTGTGCGGGTGTCTCAATCTGCTGAACGAAGATCATGGTTGCAACGATCGCACCAGGTCCGGCTAATAGTGGGGTTCCAAGTGGAACGAGTGCAATGTTTTTATCCTTCGAACTATCCCCACCCATATCGCGCCCAGTTAAGAGTTCCAGAGATACATAAAGTAAAAGTAATCCACCCGCTGCTTGCAACGCTTCAATTGAAACGTTCATGTACTCCAGAATAAATCGGCCGAAGAGCGAGAAGAATGTAATTACGATCAGAGAAACCAGGGCTGCCTGCCACGCAAGCTGAACACGTTCCTTCTTCGTTTTGTCGGCAACTAGCCCAAGAAAAATTGGCGTTGCACCAGGAGGATCAAGAATTACCAAAAGGGTTACGAATGCCTGAATTGAGAATGTAACTGCACTTACTTCAATGACGTTCACTTTGTTACGACCCTTCGGGCACTTGCTAGCGATTCAAGTCGAACCCATTGTTCGGGATCGGTGAGATTTTCTCCCAGTTCATTTAGTTTACCGTTACCGTGATAATCACTCGAACCAGTTTTTAATAACCCAAGTTCATCTGCAATTTCGCTAAGTTGCTCACGCTCGGTTTGAGAATGATCCCGATGGTTAACTTCGATTCCATGTAAACCTGCCGAAACTAGGTTTGTGAAGGTATCCGCCGAAATAACTTCACCTCGCCTTGATGCAAACGGGTGCGCTATCACTGCAACGCCACCGGCCTGATTAATCTGCCGTATGGCATCTTCGGGCGTCGGCGCCGCATGGGTTACGTAATATTTTGAATCGTTGTGCAAAAGTTCAAGAAATGCTTCATCTCGCGTTTTCACCACTTTGTTGCGCACAAGCGCATCTGCCAAGTGCGGTCGGCCCAAAGTCGCACCAATTGGGGTAGCAGCCATCACATCATCAAAGGAAATATTTATACCGTCGGCAGCCAATAACTCGATCATCGTTCGCATCCGTGGAATTCGGGTATCTCGAGAATCTGCCAACATCTCTTGC
>CAITKS010000208.1 GCA_903893085.1 uncultured Actinomycetes bacterium
CATGAATGAGTTGCTGGATCCACCTTTTACATAAGTTGCATCAGGTTCGACATAGATGATTTCTATATTTGGTGCCTGGCTTCGAAGTTGCTCAGCGATTAGTTCACGATCTGCTCCAATTAGAATCGCAACTTTTATTCTTGATTTGCATCGCTCAATAAGATCTTGCATCTGTGCACCTTTAGCCAAACCTCCAGCAATCCAAACCGCAGATAAAGTAGCAAGTAGTGAAGCGGCGGCAGCGTGCGGATTAGTTGCTTTAGAGTCATCTATCCAATTGATTCCATCTTTACTAAGAATTGTCTCGATGCGATGACGTCCCGGTTTGAAGCTTTGGATAGCTCGGCGAATTGATTCGTGATCGACGCCAACTGCGCGCGCTAAGCCCGCTGCGGCAAGCGAATTCGAGACACTGTGTGGAACTGTAGGTACAACATCAATAACCTCGGCCAGCATCGCAGCCTCTTGCGGATCAACTACAAAAGCGCGATCAACCAATAAATCTTCGACGACCCCGATTTCTCCAGGACCAGGAGTATCTAGCGAGAAGAAGACTTTACGTCCCTGCCAGCGCGCAGCTCTGGTCAATACTTCAGCATCATCCGCGTTAAAAATTCCGGTGCTTGTTCGATCCAATATCGACATCTTGGCACCTGCGTAACTTTCAAAATCTCCATGCCAGTCAACGTGATCAGGTGCGATATTTAAAATTGCGGTCGCAACAAAGGTGGCTTCACGTAGCCAGTGCAGTTGAAATGATGAAAGTTCTAAAACTAAGAAATCGTAATTTTCAGAACTTTCCACAGATTCCAGAACGGTTGTTCCAACGTTTCCACATGCAACCGCTGAAATCCCACCTTCGCGAAGCATCGCTGCAGTCATTTCCACAGTAGTCGTCTTGCCATTCGTTCCCGTTAGAGCGATCCATTTTTGATTTGGTGCTAAATCTGCTCGAAGTGCCCAAGCTAGATCAATTTCGTTGGTGATTTTCACACCATTGGACACGGCACTAGTAACGAGTGGATGATCTGATTTCCAACCTGGTGAAACCATCACTGAATCAAATTTATTAACATCAAATGAAGATGAATGCGCCACGTTGAAGTCATCTGCAACTGTGATCTGATCATCTGCAATAGATATCAGTGCGCCACGCTTGGCAAGTGATCTAGCCGCGGCTAAGCCGGTTACCCCTGCGCCGAGAACAAGAATTCGTTCTCCTGAGAAATTAATTGCCATTACGCACCTGCTTAGTTATTGACCCATTGGGCGTAGAAAAGCCCAAGACCCGCCGCTACACAAAGGCCTGCAATAATCCAGAAGCGCAGAACGATCGTAACTTCTCCCCAACCCATTAATTCAAAATGATGCTGTAGCGGAGCCATTTTAAAGATGCGTTTGCCACCAGTTATCTTGAAGTAAGCAACTTGCAAGATTACTGATGCACTGATGATTACGAAAAGTCCACCGAGAGGAATTAACAGAAGTTCAATTCGAAGTGATGTTGCAATGCCCGCCAGCGCACCACCAAGTGCAAGAGAACCTGTATCACCCATAAAGATCTTTGCAGGAGACGCGTTCCACCAAAGGAAACCAGCGCAAGATCCTGCAAGCGCTGCTGACAAAACTGCTAAGTCAAGAGGATCTCGTACCAGATAACAATTAGCGCCCGGTGCAATCGCGCAGCTCTGGCCAAACTCCCACACCCCAATCAATATGAATGCAATAAATGTCATTACTGCTGCGCCTGTTGCTAAGCCATCTAAACCGTCGGTGAGATTAACTCCGTTACTAGTTGCAGTAACCATTAGGACAACCCAGATAATGACTAACACTGTCCCAAGAACAATTGAAGTATCACGAACCGTAGATAAGTTCTGCGAAATTGGAGTCAGACCGTCACCATCTGGAAAATTTATTCCTAAATACCCGAAGGCTGCCGCGAAAAGTACCTGCCCAATAATCTTTTGTTTCGCATTCAGACCCAGAGATTTCTGACGAGAAACTTTTAACCAGTCATCTAGGAATCCAACGAAACCGAGAGATGCCATTAGTCCCAGAACTAATATCGCGGATGTACTAATTGTATTTCTGGTGACTAAGTGAGCGATGAAATAGCCAACTGCTGCAGCGAATATGATGATAATTCCGCCCATTGTGGGCGTTCCACGTTTTGTGTGATGCGATGAAGGTCCATCATCTCTAATGATTTGGCCATAACCTTTGCGCGCCAAAAATCTAATCAACACAGGTGTTCCAAATAGCGACAGAAATAAGGCGATAGAGCCCGCAATTAGAATTTGTCTCATTCTCGGCTAACCCTCCCCTTCTTCTGTGTCATCAGACCTGGTCTCTAACTTGGATGAGATTGCATGAGCAATTTCTTCAAAAGCTTCAGCGCGAGATGCTTTCACTAAAATCACATCTCCCGAACTCATCTGATCGACAAGTGAAAGTGCATCCTCTTTGCTTTGAAAGAGATGAACAGTCATCGCAGAATTTACCCCGATTGCTTCGGCGTACTCAGGTGCTCCAATACAGACCAAATGATCGATGCCAAGTTCTAGGGCAAGGGTGCCAATACCAGCGTGACGTTCTCGTGATGACGCGCCGAGTTCATGCATCTTTCCAAGAAATGCCCACGATTGCCCACCGCGTTCTTGTGCAAAGAGAACCAATGTACGTAAAGCTGCTTCGGCAGACTCTGGACTCGAGTTGTAGGCATCATTGATTAAAACAAACCCATGGAATTCTGAAATTTGCATTCGCCACTTGCTGTGAACTTCTGCAGTAGAAAGTGCGCCAGCGATCAAATCTATGGAAGCACCTAACGCTGATGCGACAGCTGCTGCGGCAAGTGCATTAGCTACTTGATGAATACCAACGATGCGAAGTCCAACTGCTGCACGTCCGGCAGATGTAACCAAGTCAAAGTGCGGGCGGCCTTCCCGAATCTCTATATCTGTAGCACGCACATCGGATGAAGTACTTTCGCCGAAGGTTAAAACTGTGCCTTTATGTAGAGATTGCATTTTATTTGTGAATTCGTCATATTGACCAAGAATTGCTATCGCTGACGGATCAAGGGACGAAACCATTTCAGATTTGGCGGTCGCAACCGCTTCGGCCGATCCAAATTCTCCGATGTGCGCTGTTCCGACCCGCAAGACCATACCGATATTTGGTTTCGCCATCTGGCAAAGTGCTGCGATATCTCCAATATGTCTTGCTCCCATTTCCAAGATGCAGAATTTGGTGCTTTCATCACATTGCAAAAGAGTTATCGGAGTTCCAAGTTCATTATTGAAATTGCCTACAGGGGCTACTGTTTTACCTACTGAATCTAAAATGTGTCGCAGTAGATCCTTAGTTGTCGTCTTACCTTGTGAACCGGTTATCGCAATTACCTTAAGGTCTTTAAGGGTGCTGCGCACATGAGCTGCCAACTTACTGAGAGCGCTAATAACATCTGGAACGATGATGCAACGTTGTTCAGAAGGTGACGTCACAAAAGCCAGCACTGCACCATTTGCAAACGCACTGTCTATGTAACTATGGCCGTCTGCCTTTTCACCTTTTAGCGCTAGGAAGATTGAACCAGGCATTGCCGCACTTGAATCGAAAACAGGTGCTCCGCTGACTGAAATGTCATCGCCAATTAGCTCGCCGCCAACAATTTTCGCAATCTCAGAGGCGCGCAAAGTAATCATCGCTTCGCCTCGATCGCCTTTGCCAAAATAACCCGGTCATCGAAATCGAAGGTCTGGCCCTTGATTTCTTGACCTTGTTCATGTCCCTTACCAAGAATTGCAACAGTATCGCCAGCAACAGCCAGTGATACCGCATAAGTAATTGCCTCAGCACGATCATTAATTACCTGCGAAGGTTGTGAAATTTTTATACCCGCAATCATTGATTGCAAAATTGCACTTGAATCCTCTGATCTTGGATTATCGCTGGTAAAAATCGCTATGTCCGAACCCGTTTGAAGTGCTCTGCCCATGTGTGGCCTCTTAATTGGATCACGGTCTCCCCCGCAGCCCAGCACAGCAATTATTCTGCCAGTAGTAAATTCGCGAATTGAAGCAAGTACATTTGAAACCGCATCCGGAGTGTGTGCATAATCAACTAACGCTGTGAAGTTTTGTCCGACGGCTATTTCTTCAAGTCGACCAGCGGCGCCAAATAGATTGGGAACAATCGCTGCAATATCAATTGGATCTACGCCGAGTTCGACCACAATTGCAACCGCCATTAAGAGATTATCGAAGTTATATCCGCCTCGTAATGAGGTCGATGTCTCAATCAAGATTCCACCGGTTCCCCGTATTTTCAACTGAACGCGCTTTGATTGCGAATCAATTTCAATATAGTGCCAGAGCGCATCTGGGTTGCTACGTGAAATAGAGGTCACAGGAAGTTCTGTAGCCGCAGCTAATTTAGCTCCATAGACGTCATCTATATTTATGAACGCTTGATCAGCAAATTCATATTTGAATAGCGAAGATTTAGCAGCGAAGTAACTCTCCATATCACCATGAAAATCCAAGTGGTCTTGCGTCAAATTTGTAAAAGCCGCAATTGCAAAATGGGCGCCACTCAAACGATGCAGAGTCATCGCATGACTCGAAGCCTCAATTACTAAATGGCGCATATGGCGCTCTTTCATAACGGCTGCCAGCGCCTGTAGATCAGTTGCCTCTGGCGTTGTTCGCTTGCTGGCAACTACTTCACTACCGATGCGAGTTTCCACGGTTCCGACTAGGCCACAATCACGGTGGGCTGCCTCAAATATTTGATGTAGCAAAGTAGAGACCGTGGTTTTTCCATTTGTTCCAGTAATGGCAACGCTGCTGAGATCTCGCATTGGTTCGCCATAAAACAGTGCGGCTATATGACCCGCAACTTGCCGTGGATTAGATACAACCAAGACTGGGATTCCCTGAATTAATTTAGAACCTGCAGAATCTGTAACGACAGCGACAGCGCCCTTTTTTACAGCGTTGGCCACGAATTCTGCGCCATGTCGCTTGGCGCCGGGAAGTGCAAGGAATAAATCTCCTGGTTGCACATCAGAATCGTTATGAGTTATTCCCGAGATTACAATTTTAGAAAGTTCATCCTCGCCAACCGAGACTGAGGCTCCAATTAAATGAGAGACTTTGGATAGAGCAAGCGAGAATTCATTAAATGGGCGCATTAGCGTTGCTTTACACTCACTTGGCTTGCCTTTATAACTGTCTCTTCACGCTTCTTTGCATTTAACTCTTTTTGATCTAATGCGACTGGCAAAACTTTAGTTCCGGTTGGAGCCACATGTTCTGATTGCAAAACAAATGTCATAACCTTTTTGAATACAGGCCCAGCGAGTGAGCCACCGTAGTGCGCACCTTTAGGGTCTTGAATAGTCACGCTGATTACATACTTTGGTGCATCTGCTGGTGCGAATCCAATAAATGATGCGGTGTAGCCACTGTATTTGCGAAGTTCTGAATTAAATCTCCATGCCGTTCCAGTCTTTCCAGCAACGCGATAGCCCGGAATGGCGGCACTTGGTGCAGTTCCTTGTCCAGAGACTACGGATTCCATCATGATACGAAGTTGTTGCGCCGTTGTAGTGCTAAGAACGCGCTCGTTGGTGCGCGCACTTGAAGCAGTGAATTTTCCAGAAGCATCACTCGTTCCAGCGATTACGGTTGGAGATACACGCACTCCATCATTGGCAATCGTTGCGAAAATACTTGTTGCCTGCATAGCAGTGAGCGAATAACCCTGGCCGAAAGCAACCGTCGGTGCAGTAGTTCCAGACCAATCACTTACCGGACGGAAGATTCCTGCAGATTCGCCAGGCAGACCTGATCCAGTTGACTTGCCGATACCAAATTTAGATAAGTAATCATGCAATTTTTCATTCGAAATCATTTCACCAATTTTAATTGTTCCAGTATTTGATGAGACGGCCAAAATTCCTGAAGTTGTTAGCTTCTGAACTGGGTGGCGTTCGTGATCATGGAATACATCTCCACCGCGCTTGATTGAATATGGAACCGTTAAAACTGTTTCGGGTGTTATTTTCTTTTCTTCTAGCGCCGCTGCCAGTGTCATTACCTTGCCGGTTGATCCCGGCTCGTAAACATCTTGCACGGATGGATTGCGCATCAAAGCTGGCGAAACACTCTTGGTGTTATTTGGATCAAAAGTTGGCGCCGTAGCGTGGGCCAAAATATGTCCTGTCTTAGGATCCATCACAATTACTGTGCCACTTACCGCGCGCGCCTTGCTTACCGCTTCCTGAATTGCATTTGCTGCAACCCACTGCACATCGCGATCAATAGTTAGGCGGATAGTGGTTCCTTTTTTTGCTGCCGTAATCTCATTTTGGGAACCAGGTATTTCTGCACCTAATCCACGTGCATATGAATAGCGACCGTCAGTTCCGGTAATGGTTGAGTTCATGCTCGATTCAATACCGGTGGCACCAATTCCATCTTGGCGTACGAAACCTACAAGTGATGAAACAAGTGATCCGGATGGATATTCACGGATGTAATTTCTTTCTGGAAAGAAGCCAACGATTCGCTTATTAAAGTGTTCCTTATCAAGGGCCGCGTTATACGCTTCAATTGCGGCGGTCAGATTTCGCCAGACCGCTGGTTTCGCGCTCTTGAGCACCATCGAATAACGCTTTGTACCCGAGATTGCGCTCTGCACTTGTGCGACGGTCATTCCCAAATATGGGGCGGCAAAATTGGCTGTATGTGGTGCATCGGTGACAAGTTTCTGGTCTACAACGATGTTTATTGCAGAGACGCTACGTGCAAAGGCAATGCCATTTATATCGGTAATTTCACCGCGTGCTGCCGGGATCGCTCTTGTCGATTCCATTTCGTTCGCAGCTTTGCTTCGGTAATCACTGGCTTGAATAGCTTGAATTTGAATTAACCGAGCTGCAAAAAATAAAAAGAAAATCAAAATGAATATGACTAGTACCTTGATGCGCGAGGCGGCTAAATTCAAATTACCCACGAGTTATCTCCCCGTTGGCTAGCGCCTGTACTTGCTCATCAAGATTAAGGAAAACTGGAGATTGTGATGGGCGCATACCGAGCGCTTGGGCTTGGGCGGCAAGCGCCTCTGGAGATGACACTGATTCAATTTGGCGGTTAATTGCCTCACGTTGATCAGCTACAGCTTTCGCTTCAGCTTTTAACTCGGAGAGAGTGAATGCATCTTGGGCTAGCAAGATATTGACTGCCAATAAAATTAATAATCCGACGCCAGCAACAGCAGATAAGAAAGTTGCAAAGAAGCGATGCGTTGCTTGTGCTCCTTCAGAAACGTTAGGTACAAGTTTGAGAAATACCTGCGCCGACTTGGTAGCCAGTTTTTGCCGAGGAGCGCGCACGCCCTGTGTCGCAACTGAGTTAAGCAGCGCCATTTATGCCGCCACCTTTTCGATTGCGCGAAGTCGCACAGAAGCAGATCGAGGGTTATCACTAAGTTCTTGCTCAGATGGCGTCTCTCCAGATTTCGAAACCATCACAAACTTGGCAGCAAATTCGGGAAGTTCCACTGGCAAGTTGCGTGGAGTCTTTGATGTTGTGCGATCGACAAAAATCTCTTTCACAATGCGATCTTCCAAAGATTGAAATGACATAACGACTACGCGCCCACCAACTGTTACAAGATCGAGCGCAATTGGAAGCGCACGTGTAATGGCACCAAGTTCGTCATTTGCTTCAATGCGCAGCGCTTGGAATGTGCGCTTAGCGGGATTTCCACCTGTGCGACGCGTAGCGGCGGGAATGCTGTCCTTGACCAAAGTCGCAAGTTCTTGAGTCGAGTTAAGTGGTGCCTTGGAGCGAGCCTTAACAATGTTTTCGACGATTCGGGTTGCGAATTTTTCCTCACCAAAAGTGCGCAAGATCTTTACCAGCGCACCAGGTGCGTAGGTATTCACGATTTCTGCGGCGGTGATTCCACGGCTGCGATCCATGCGCATATCAAGTGGTGCATCTTGTGAATAAGAAAATCCACGATCAACTTCATCTAATTGAATTGACGAGACGCCCAGATCGAAGAGAATTCCATTTACTTTTTCGAAGCCGTGGCTTTTTACTACATCATCAATTTGATCGAAGACTGCATGTGAGCTCTTGAAGCGATTGCCAAAGTGGGCAAGGCGAGCTGTCGCTCTCTCCAGCGCTATTTGATCACGATCTATACCAATTACGGTAAGTGTCGGAAACTTTGTTAGTAGAGCTTCTGTATGGCCACCAAGACCAAGTGTGCAATCAACAATTACAGGGCTTTCATTTAATTCAACAGTTGGGGAAAGCAATTCAATGCAACGATCTAGCATCACTGATACATGCTGTGCGCTTGCTTCGTTCATCACTCCCCCATTTCTTTACTCGTTCTATATTTGTTTTAATTTGCATCTCTCATCTCTGGTCACCGCCGGCCGACGGATCTAACGAAAGTGACACCGGGGAAGGGGTGTCACTGCCGGCTTAAGGTCGGCGGTGGCCACAAATGAGAGCGCTATTAAGTTGTTTTATTAAGTTTTTTTAAACTAGAAGAGCCCTGGAAAGATCTCCTCTGAAACTTCAGCAAAACCTTTTTCACGATCTGATAGATATGAATTCCATGCCGCGTTATCCCAGATTTCAACGCGAGTGTTTGCGCCAATAACTACGCAATCTTTTTCAAGCCCTGCATATGTACGAAGTCCGGCAGGAATAGTTACGCGACCTTGACGATCAGGAATTTCATCGTGTGCGCCGGCAAACATCACGCGCATGTAATCGCGCGCATTCTTTGATGTAACAGGTGCTTGGCGCAGTGTTTCGGTGATCGTTGCAAATTCAGAAGAAGGGAAAACATATAAACAACGTTCTTGTCCCTTTGTAATTACCAATCCAGCAGAGAGCTCTTCGCGAAATTTCGCAGGAAGTATTAAGCGGCCCTTTTCATCAAGGCGTGGCTCGTGGGTGCCGAGAAACATTTTCTTAGCCCCCTTCCCCGAGGACTTGTAAGCGGGAAATACCGCTTAATCCCCCACTTTACTCCACTTTGCTCCTTTTTCAACCACCCTTCGCCACTTTTCACCCACAGCCTCCCCTGCGTGGGCGCGAAAAAAGCCCCCACCAAATCAGGTGAGGGCTTGGGGGTTTAAGGGTTAATTAGCCGTTATTGCGCTGATCCCATCGATCTTCTAGGCCCTTTGAAAAGCCTTGGCCAAATGAGCGGCGAGCGCGTTTTGGTGCTTTGCCAGCCTTGGAAGCGGCGCCAGCCAAACCATTTATGAGAAGAATTACGCCGACTAGGGCCACGATAAAGCCGCCCACACCAACCAGAGTTAGTTGAGCAATCAGGCCTGCAAAGAGAATAGAGAAGCCACCGAGCAACAGGGCAATTGCGATCCCAATGGATGCGCCGATACGTGTACGTGAACCATTTAAAGTTGAGACAAGTCGTGGATCATCGGCCGATAGCGCCTCTTCCATCTCGGCTAGTAGGCGTTGTTCACGCTCAGATAGTGCCATAGGCCCACAATAGAACAACTTCCTCGTGAGGGCTAGTCGGCATCATCGTCATTGTCCTCGAGTCTGATCAAGCGCCCCGGACGCACGCTGCCGCGGCCAAAGCGCGCCTTCGCCTGGTCAATACCGCCTTGCGCATCGCGCCAACCTTTCTCGCGCGCACCCAAGACAAGCTGCTCTGGTGAATCCTCCTGCAAGTTCTCAAGTGAAACCCCAACCAGGCGCAACCGTGCACGTTCGATCTTTAACGCTAAGTAAAGAGCTTTAACTACTTCATAAATTTCGTGGGTGCTATCTATAGGAAGTGCCAGAGTCTTTGAGCGATTGATAGTTGAGAAATCTGCAAAGCGCACTTTGATAGAAATTGTCTTTGCAAATAAACCTTTCTCGCGAAGTCGTGCAGTTGATTTCTCGGTCATGCGTAGAAACTCTTGCAAAATTTCGGTTGGGTCATCTAAATCACTTGAAAAAGTTTCGGCAGCAGAGATGCTCTTATCGGGTTCTTCAGGTGTTACATCGCGATAGTCGCGCCCCCATGCAAGTTCATAAAGCGAAGCACCTGCGGCATCACCCAGTGCACGAATCAAAGTTGCCCGCGGTGTATTTGCGATATCGGCAACTGTGTGAAGTCCCAGCCGTTCTAGTTGTTCGCCAGTCTTTGGTCCGACTCCCCAGATGGCACCGACCGGCAGCGGATGCAGAAAAGTTAAAATGCGATCTGTTGTTATCTCGAGCATTCCATTTGGTTTGCAATGTTGTGATGCAAGCTTGGCAATAAATTTTGATGGCGCGATGCCAACCGAACATGTAATGCCTTCTTCTTTCTCTACGCGGGCACGGATTGCAGTTGCGATCTCGCGACCTGTGCCCAATAGTTTGCGCGCACCCGTGACATCAAGAAACGCTTCATCAAGTGAAATTGGTTCTACCAGCGGTGTGTATGAATTAAATATTTGCATAACGCGCTCTGATATTTCTGAATATCTGTGATGATCTGGGGCTACAAATATTGCTTGCGGGGCCATACGTTGTGCACGCCCAACCGGCATCGCAGCACGAATGCCAAATTTACGAGCCGCATAGTTTGCAGATAAGACAACGCCACGCGCACCTGCTCCGACAACAACTGCCTTGCCGCGAAGTTCGGGGTGATCGAGTTCGGCAACAGATGCGTAAAACGCATCCATATCTACGTGCAAAATCGTCGGCTCGGTGGGCTCGTTCATTTCGCCGCTGTTTCTAGTAATTTGCGTGACCACTTTTCATAAGCTTCACGTAGATCCCACGCACCGCTGGCGTTGATAGAGATTCCGCGATCTCCGGTTCTGCGCGTTTTACCACGGACTAACAATATGGATGAACCATAGAGAGTGGAAGCAAAGCCCTCTTGGGCGCCAGAGAAAAATGTCGAATCGGTGCAGCCGTATCCATCATCGAGAGTTAGGAATATGACGCGGCGCCCAGAACGAACCGGTGGTGTCTGCATCGCAACTTTTATACCCGCAACCAGTACTTCACTTTGAGATCGCAGCGAAAGTAGATCCGATGATTTAACTGCGCCGATAGCATTTAAAAATGGCGCATAAAATTCGAGCATATGGTGGGTGATATCCATACCTAAACGTTCTACTTCGTTACGTACTTTTTCGGAAGCCCCCATTGGCGGCAGGCCACTTGGTGCAAGATCGGGGGGTGCAAATCCAAAGACCATCTGCGAACCAGCAACGGTTGCAACAGGTGAGCGAGTTAAATCAGATAAGTGCAGTAATAAATCACGATGATTGATTGTGCCGCTATTTAAAGAATGCACTCGATCGAATGCGCCGGTGAGAATTAAGGTTTCTATAACTGGATGTGAGGCTCCGGATCTACGGTAAAAATCCGATAGGTCGATGTAGGGACGCCCCGCAATAATTGAAGTGACTTCTTTGTCGCTGATTCCAGAAACAGATGTCAAAGCGATGCGAACATGGTCGCCACCTTTTTCATCTCTTTCTACGGTGTAATGCTGCCCCGAATGATTAATATCAAGAGGTGCTAAACCAACCCCAAGCTGGCGTGCTTCATCGATCATTAAACGCTTTGGATACATTCCGGGATCATGGGTAAGCACTCCTGCAATAAATGCTGCGGGGTGATGTGTTTTTAAATATGCAGATTGATAAGTGGGCAGCGCGAAAGCTGCCGCGTGTGCCTTACAAAAACCAAAGGATGCAAAGGCGCGCAGCACATCCCAAATTTCAGTAATTGTGGTCAACTCATAACCGCGCGCGGTTGCGGCAGGAAAGAACCAATCGCAGACTTCTTGTTGCCCTTCCTTACTGCCTAAAGCGCGTCGTTTTTCATCAGCGGCAGCCAGTGAAATACCGGTCATCGTGGCGATAATCGAGATCACTTGTTCATGAAAGACGACCACGCCTTCGGTTTCGGCCAAGATCGAATAAAGATCAGGGTGAATTATCTGCGCCGGGTTCCAGCCATGGCGGGCGTTAAGAAATGGGCGAATCATGTCGGACTTAACTGGGCCGGGGCGAAAGAGTGAAATATCAATAATCAAATCGGTAAATGTCTTGGGGGCTAACTTGCCAACCAGTTCTCGCTGTCCGGGGCTTTCAACTTGGAAGATACCTAAGGTGTGAGTTGATTGAATCAAATTATAAGTTGGCTCATCATCTAGTGGGACTGCATCTATATCTAAATCAATATCGGCAACACGCTTTATCTCGTGCACCGCATGTGCAATTGTGGATTGCATACGCACGCCCAAGATATCGAGTTTAAGTAAACCAATTTCTTCTACGCCATCTTTATCAAATTCCACCATCGGATAACCACTGGCGTTAAGTTGCACCGGTGCACGATCTAAAAGTCCACCGTCAGATAGAACAACTGCACAGGGATGCATCGCAAGATGGCGCGGCAGGCCATCAAGGCGTTGTGCCAACGAGATCGCCATTGCGGTAAGGGGCGCCGATAAATTAAGTGAACGAAGTTCGGGAAGTGACTTAAGAGTCGCCTCAATATTGCGAGCACGTATATGCGGCAGTGATTTAGCTATCAGATCTATCTCCATCCCAGACAAGCCCATCGCGGCACCCACATCGCGAATCGCATTTCGTGCGCGGTAAGTGTCGACCATTGAAACCGTGGCGCAGCGCGAGATCGCCTGCGGGGATTGCCAATCGGTATCGCCATATCGTTTAAAGACCAGATCATAAATTTCTAGACGGCGCGCAGATTCAACATCGATATCAATATCAGGAAGCGCTCTGCGTAAAGGCGAACAGAAACGTTCCATCAATAAACCATGTTGCATTGGATCCACCCCTGAAATGCCAAGTAGATGACAGATCAGAGATCCCGCACCGCTGCCACGAGCTGCAACCCGAATATTTTTATCACGCGCCATATCGGTGATATCTGCAACTGTTAAGAAATAGGGCTCATAACCCAGCGTTGCAACAGTTGCTAGTTCATCATCTAAACGCGCTCGGGCTTTAGCGATTGTGGCCGAGCCGTTGTAGCGCCAATTAATTCCTGATTCACAACGAGTGCGCAGTAAGGCGCGCATTGAGTTAGCAGAATCAGCGCCGACTATGTGCGCTTCGGGTAAATGAATGCCACCTAAACCAAGATCGCGTTGCGGTGATAAGAGCGCACGTTCGGCCCATTTGCGGGTTGTCTGCAGAAGTTCGCGCGGTGTGCGCTCACCGCCGGCACGCGCAATTTCTGCAGCAAGTGAAATCATTTCATCGTTTGACTTTAAATATCCCTGCGCATTACGACGTTCCAGGTGGCGTTGATGCAGCGGAACTAATTGCCGCGCACAATCAAGGATGTCAGCAACTGGTCCATCGGCGGCATCTCGCATACGCACCGCATTGGTGATCACTGCATCAATATCGTGATCGCGGGCAAAGATAAGTGAGCGTGCGGCATGCGCTGTCGAGAAAGGTCCGTTGCCCGCAACCAGATGTGAGACGCAATCAATAGCGTGGTCGCCAAAGAGCGGCCGAGTTTTATTAAATATTTCGAGTGCGATATCGCTGCGGTGCAGAGCCAGCGCCTGGCTAACTGGTGATTCGGGGCCGTGCAATAAATGCAGTTGAGTCGAGTATTGGCTAAAGCGTTGTAGCAAATCTAAAGTCAGAATCGGTGTGCGATCGGCGGCGTTCATATTTAACCCACTTAATAAACGCACCAGAGCGCGCCATCCCCCATCACCGTGAGCCAAGACGGTAACTCTTGGTAGATCTTTAGCGGGCACACTTTTAACATTTGGATCTGCCAGTAAATCAATTGCCAGATTAACGCCGATGATTGGTGCGATACCAAATTCCAAACATGCGCTAGCAAAACGGATTGCACCTGATAAGCCATCGCGATCGGTTAGAGCGAGCGCCGGTGATTCAAATTGCGCAGCCCGTTCTACAAGATCGCGCGGTTGGGTTGTTCCATATTTAAGTGAGAAAGCACTTGATGTGCGCAGATGTATAAAGCTCATTTTTAACTCAAACCTGGATCAAACCTGTTTGACGATCCAAGAACCTGTGATCTCATCGCGTTCGAGTTGAAAGGTATTTAGCGCACCGATTGGCGCAGCTTCAACTGTCCATAAAGCACGTGCGCCATCATCGGGGCGATAGATGCCATCACTTACACGGTTCCACCAACCGCCTGCTTCACACCAACGCGATAGAACAGCGTGGATGCGAAAGCGTTTGCCGCGAAAGGTAAATTCGATAGGCGTTGCTGCTCCATCGGAAGTGACCTCGTGGGCTGGTGTGATCTCTGGGACTGACATTTTTACGGGCCTTTTGCCTTCCTGTGGATAATTCGAACAAGTGTTCGAAAACTAGCCCAAGGCCCTGACATTGGCAAGACACGCCCCCTGCCACGCTCAAGATAGTTGAAAGTTCAACTATCTCCCCTACACTTACCCGAGTCAGACCAATCACTACACAAGGAGATCCATGGACGCAGTACTCGTAATTGGCCGAATTCTTTTCGCCTTCATCTTCATCACATCAGGAATCGCTCACTTCGCAAAGCTCGAAATGATGACCGGCTATGCAAAGTACAAGAAGCTCCCTGCTGCAAAGCTTGGCGTAATCGCAAGTGGCCTTTTCTTCCTTCTTGGCGGAATTTACGTAGCACTTGGCTTCTGGGTAGACCTTGGCGCGCTATTGCTCGCAATCACATTGGTGCTTGCAGCAGTTATCTTCCATAACTATTGGAAAGAGACAGATGCGACAACAAAGCAGAATGAAATGATCGCTTTCAATAAGGATCTCGCACTTGCTGGCGCATCACTAATCATCTTCGCACTTATCTACAGCGGTGCGATTTCAGCAGATGCTTTCGGCCCACACGTTGGAAACATCTCGTTCTTTAACAAGTAAAGAAATATTCACTGAAGCGGCCTCCCGAAAAGGGGGGCCGTTTCGCTTTTCGGTGGGAGTATTAAGAAATGGAGACCGCGTTCGCGCTAATCGCTGGTGGCTTTATCGGCGCAGTACTTGGCTTCGTTGGCGCAGGTGGCGCCATGCTCTCGGTTCCAATTCTTATGTACGGCTTTGGATTTGATCCCAAGCCAGCAACTACTGCCGCTTTAGCTGTCGTATTGCTAGCCGCTCTATCTGGTGTGATTCCCAAGATAAAAAAGAAGCAAGTTCTCTATCGCGATGCCTTTGTCATTTGGGGTATCGGGTCAATTACCAACTTGGGTTTCTCATCAATCGTTGATCAAATTCCAGATTCAGTTATAACAACCGGCTTTGCTGGCATATTGATTCTGGCTGGTTTCTCGATGTTGCGGCCGCCAAGGCTGGATGAGCAAAAACGTATGCCACTGCCTTTCTTAATTCTTATGTCTTTGATTATCGGCACAATGACTGGACTCTTTGGAATCGGTGGCGGGTTCCTCGCGATACCAGTGTTGGTTCTCTACTTTGGAACTCCACAAATCGTCGCAACGGGAACTTCACTTCTAATTATCGCGGTTAACTCGCTAACCGCATTTATTGGCCACCGATCACAATGGGGAGATGTGCAATGGCATATTCCAATCTTGATGGGCGCATCTGCAATTGTTATAGCCCAAGTTGCTTCACGGCTTGCTCACAAGACTTCGCAGGTTGTGCTCCGTAAATCTTTTGCTTACTTGCTATTTACGATCTCGATCTTCACTTTGATTAAAACTTATCTTTAAGGCGTGACTTTCTTTATTCCGCGCGATAAGTAACCCGTAAGAATTAACATCGCAACTGGATAGATCATGCCGATTGAAAGGTTGGTGTACTGCGAAATTATTCCTGTAACAGTTGGACCAAAGAAGAAGCCAGCGATACCGATTACACCAACACGTGAAATTGCGACAGCTGGTGCGATACCCGGAGTCTTGCTTGCAGCCAAGATAAATGCTGGAAACATGGGGCCAATGCCAAGTCCTGCAGCAATGAAACCAATATTCACAATAATCAGCGCAGGAATCGGATACGAATCTGACATCGGAATCGCAATCAACATCGCGATCCCCCAGATAGATCCACCTAAATAACCACCTAACTGAACCAAACGCGCCGGCCCAAAATAATCAAGTGCGCGATCACCCAGGAAGCGACTAACGATCATGGCAAGAGCAAAGGATGCAAAAGCAGATGCATAAACGCCTTTTTCATATCCCATTTCATCACGCAACAAGATAGCGCCCCAATCACTTGCTGCACCTTCACCAACTAAACTCGAAAGCAATCCGACGCCGAGCAACCAGAGTGGCAAAACACTTTTTCCAAATAGTGGAATTTTTGATTCGTGCTCTTCATCGCCCTTATGGCCATCAATGCTTCGTGGCAGCAAATAATAGGCTGCAATTAGGTAGGCAACGATTGAAACAGCAGCAATCGCAATTAAGTTTGCTCGCGGTGATACATGGCGAGAAATGAGTCCGCCAACAACGGTGGTTAGGAATGCACCGGTGCTCCACATTGCATGGAAAGACGACATATAACGGCGACCCAAGATATTTTCAACGACTGTGCCCTGAAAGTTGTAACACATATCAATTAACGCATAACCAAAACCCATTGTGTAAAGAGTCAGAAATAGCGTCAGAGCATTAGTTGCCAAACCCATTCCAGCCAGCCCAGACGGCATGATGAAGACGCCAACAAAAATTGTTCGTTGCGAACCGTACATATGCATAAAGCGACCGGCTAATTGCGCACCAGTGATAGATCCAAATGTGCTGCCCAATAAAACAAAGCCAAAGGCGCCATTTGATAATCCAATCGCATCTTTAATTTCTGGAATGCGTGGCACCCAACCCATAGAAACCATGCCAAGTAATAGGAAGCAGACCCATAAAGAATTACGCGCTAATTTCGCACGGTGATTCTGATCAAGGGACCCAATAGACATTTGGCAAGGGTATCCTGCAACCATGGATGGCATCTTAGAAAAGGCAGCGGTTAAGCGTTTTATTCAAGCTGCAACCGATCTCGGAGTAAAAGGCCAAGTAACTGTACTTTCTGAGACTGCTCGCACCGCAGTCGATGCTGCCAACGGACTTGGAATTGAAGTTGGACAGATTGCCTCATCGCTCATCTTTAAATTGCCTTCCGGTAATCCACTATTGATTATCACAAGTGGCCGCCACCGCGTGGATACTGAATTAGTTGCCAAGAATTTAGGAATTGCCGAACTAGGCCGTGCTGATGCAAATTATGTAAAAGATGTATCTGGTTACTCTGTTGGGGGGGTTGCTCCATTGGGCTGGATCAATAAACCTGAAAAAATTCTCATTGACCAGGCGCTAAATGATTATGAAGTTGTTTGGGCAGCATCTGGTCACCCACATGCTGTTTATCCAACTTCATTTGCTGAATTAACTTCCTGCACCGATGCGACACCAATGGTCGTTGGGGATTAGGCAAGTAGTTCGGAAAGTAACTTTTCTACTCGTAATTTAATGTCATCGCGAATAACACGCACTGACTCAATCCCCTGACCTGCCGGATCATCCAAAACCCAATCTTCATAACGCTTGCCGGGGTAGAACGGGCAGGCATCGCCACAACCCATAGTGATGACAGCATCAGAGGCCTGCACTGCTTCTGGTGTCAAAATCTTTGGCGTGTTATTTGCAATATCAATTCCGAGCTCGGCCATAGCTTCAACGGCGATTGGATTGATGGAATCTTTGGGAGCAGAACCAGCAGAGAGTACTTCTACGCGTCCTTGTCCGAGCTCGCGCATAAAGCCTGCAGCCATTTGCGAACGTCCAGCATTGTGTACGCAGACGAAAAGTACTGATGGTTTGCTCATTTTTTTCCCTTACCTTTAACACTCAGCGATTGGCTAAGTAGAAGTCCGAGTATTGCTCCAAGTAATTGCGCTGCGATAAATGGTGCAATTGATTCTGGTGCGATTCCAGCAAATGTATCTGACCAACCTCGTGCGAAGGTGACCGCAGGGTTAGCAAAAGATGTTGATGAAGTGAAGAAGTAAGCTGCGCCAATCCAGCAGGCAACAAGGGTTGGAATCTTCTTGTCACGCTTTTGATCTAGGGCTGCAAAAATAATAAAGATTAGGCCAGCGGTTGCAATGATTTCGCTGAGGAAGAGGTTGCCTCCGCTACGAACCTTCGTTGAGGCGGTAAATACCGGCAAGTCAAAGACTAAGTTTGCTAGCCCTGCACCAATAAGTGCGCCAATAAATTGAGCAATAATGAATTGGAATGTCTCGGCTATTTTCATCTCACGCTTGTAGGCCAGTACCAAAGTTACGAGCGGGTTAAAGTGGGCACCACTGATATCAGCCAATAAAGTGATTAGCGCATACAAAATCGCCGCGGTGCTAAGAGAATTAACCAGCAACTGAACACCTGTGTCAGATGACAGGTTTGTAGCCATTTCACCTGAACCAATAACGGTCATTACTAGAACAGCGCTGCCTAAGACTTCTGATCCAACTCTGCGAAGCTTCATGGCGACATCATTGCCTACCTTTGGCCATGAAAAAGCGTGCGCCACGGGGTAAAATTGAATTCGAAATGGGCCTTTCATTAACAAAGCATTCGTCAACGCTCACCGATGCGCCACATATTGTTCTGGTGCATGGCATGGGCTCGGCGGCGACTGCTTGGAAACCGCTGACACCTTTTTTGCAGGAGCGCTTTAACGTCATCACTGTTGACTTACCTGGTCACGGCAAAACGCCAATGATTGCTGGCCAATCTATGGATCCTATTTCTTTAGGTGAACGCATTGTGCGCGAGGTTAAAGAACAACTTGGCGTTACAGAGTTTGATTTAATTGGAAATTCTTGGGGCGGATGGATCGCGCTGGAAATGGCGGCATCTTTTCCGGATACGGTGAAAAGCGTTACGGCGCTAGCTCCTGCTGGGTTTTGGCTTGCAACATATGTGCAACGCACGCCTGGAGCATCGCAATTTCGATTATTGGCAAGTAGATCTGCTGCACTGGCTCCATCATTTTTAAAATACGAACGTTCTCGCAAACTGGGCTTTGGCGATGTCAGCCCACGTTGGCGCGAATTTTCATACGAGCTATGTCTTGACGCAACCATCGCGATGGCGAAATCGGAAGGTTACTTTCCAGCATGGGATGGCATGCTGCACAAGCGCTTTGATTCACAGATTGATTCCAGAATTCCAGTAAAAATAATCTTTGGAGATTCAGATAAAACTTTGCCCGCCACAACATGTCAGGAACGAACCATGGCGCCGAAGCATTCGGAATGGATAATTTTTGAAGAATGTGGGCACGCCCCGATGTGGGATAACACCGAAAAAGTTGCTGCGCATGTAATTGAAATTGCCGGAGTATCTCGATGAGCAACAACCAAGTAACTGTTGTGTATTTCTGGAAGACAGAAAATCGCCACGTTGGATTTGCCTTGCTGCGTATGGCCCTGGATCGCGGTGGATTGCGCAGAATGAAAGGTGTCACTTTCGCGAAAATGCTCGGCACTGGAAAAGGTGAAACATTTACCCCGCGCGATGCCGATGCCAACCGTTGGGGATGCTTGGTTGTTCTCGATGAATCGCAATTAGATTCCTTGGATAATTCCAATTTGATAAGTCGTTGGCGCGCTATATCAATTGAAGAAGTTCGATTCTTGCTTGATCCGATTTCATCACATGGCCTTTGGGCTAAAAAGAATCCATTTGCTTACTCATCAAATCAGACAGATGGACAGGTCGTTGCAATTACACGAGCACGAATTAAGTGGCTTCAGAACTTTAGATTCTGGCGCGCGGTTCCTCCGGTTACGCAAAGCCTTCACGCATCCGTTGGGCTAATTAGAACAATTGGAATAGGTGAAGCACCTATCGGATTACAAGGAACTTTCTCACATTGGAACACAGGCGCTGACCTTAGAAATTTTGCTTACAAAGGGGCTGCGCACCAAAGCGCAATCGCTGCTACCGAACGCCATGGCTGGTATGCCGAAGAACTCTTTGCCCGCTTCGCTGTTCGCAATATTCGAGGCTCAATTACTAAGTAAGTAGTTAAGTAGGGCAGACTTAGCCCATGTCGATACGTCATTACTCACCACGTCGTAATCGCCGACGCGGAATTTCGTCTCGCGCTCAATTCGCCTTAAATCTAACTTTAGGTATCGCAATATTGCTGCAAGTTAGCTATCCACTTTTAGATGGCGAGGCTCTGCGAGTTGTAACAATTTCTACTGTTTATTGGGGCGCAGGTGCAATGGCGCTGCATGCCTTACTTGCATTCGGGGCGCGTTACGCGTTTACATATTTAGGAATTGCGCTTTCATTTGGTTTCTTTATTGAGTTGATTGGTTTAAAAACTGGTTGGCCATTTGGAACCTATCAATACGATGATTCTCTCGGTCCTCAACTCTTTGATGTCCCACTTGTTGTGCCCTTTGCCTGGGCGATGATTGCGCATCCAATACTTTGCGCAGCTCGTCGTGTTGCCGGCAATTGGGTATTTCTTTATGGCGGCTTTGGGCTTATGGCTTATGACCTATTTCTTGATCCACAAATGGTTAATGCAGGCCGTTGGACATGGGAAGTAACTGGTTCACGTGTTCCTTTTACACCAGAAGTACCGCTTTCAAATGCTTTTGGTTGGTTGCTATCTGGAATGGCACTGATTGCAATTCTGCATTTAGCCCTCCCCCGAGATCGTCGCAAAGTAAGTGCCGGTTTCGCAGCAATTGATATCTTCTTGATTTGGACTTGGCTTGCTGGCGTTATCTCTAACCTCTTCTTCTTTGATCGCCCAGGAATTGCATTTCTTTTCGGCCTTACATTCGGAGCCGTATTGGCCCCATTTATATTCTCGCGTTGGCTCGGCCGCCCTTAGCAATTAGATGTATACCGTTCTCTTTCTCTTCACTGTTTTCTTGCTCTGGCTAACCGTTGCAAATTTCTTGACTATCCGCCGCCCAAAGTCTGTTTCACTCACCGAACAAAGTGTGACCGTACTAATTCCGGTACGTAACGAAGCTGAAAATATCCTTGAACTAATCGATTGTTTAACCAAGCAAAGCCATTTGAAATCGCTAGAAATTATCTTCATTGATGATTCCTCAACAGATAGCACGGGTAAATTGCTGAAAACTGCCCTATCTGAAGGTGCGCCTATTAAAATTGTTAACGCGCCTGCGTTGCCACAAGGGTGGTTAGGAAAACCTTGGGCGCTGCAGCAAGGCTTCTTAATTTCCAGCGGTGAAATCATCGTGACACTTGATGCCGATGTCAGGTTGACACCAACTGCTATTTCCCAAGCGATTGCTATGATGGGTAAACGTGAATTCGTATCTCCTTATCCACGCCAGATTGCTATCTCTTTTGCCGAACGCTTGGTACAGCCACTTCTGCAATGGTCATGGATGACCACTGTTCCATTGCGATTAGCAGAGCGGTCAGATCGAACATCTCTGGCTGTCGCAAACGGCCAATTCTTTCTGGTAAAAAAGCGCTCATTAGATGCAATCGGTGGCTTTAAGTCAATTGCCAGTGAAGTGCTAGATGACATGAAATTAGCGCGTGCACTTATATCCGCGGGTTCTCGTGGCGGCGTTGCCGATGGATCAACTTTGGCACAAACACGTATGTATAAGAACTTCGCCGAAATCAAAGCGGGTTACGGAAAATCTCTGTGGAGCGCATTCTCATCACCAATTGGCGCCTTTGCAGCCATTCTCTTTATTTTTGCTACAGGTATCGCACCACTTCTGGTTTGGTTTAGCGGAAATCCATTTGGTTTGTTTACCTATGAAGTAATTGTTATTACGCGCATGGTTAGCGCCAAGCGATCTGGCGGAAGAATACTCGATTCGTTCTTGCACCCCATCTCATCCGGAATATTGATTTACTTAATTATTTTTAGTTGGCGCGCCCGCGGTAAAGTGCAATGGAAGGGGCGCACTGTATGAGTGAAAAAAAGAAGGTTGCCGTAATAGGCGCTGGCATGGGTGGTATGTGCACTGCGGCCCGCTTGGCAAAAGCTGGATATGAGGTAACAGTATTTGAATCATCAGATCGCCACGGAGGAAAGTGCCGAACTGAATGGATCGGAAATTATGCTTTTGATACCGGTCCATCTTTATTAACTCTTCCGGCCGTTTACCGTGACTTTTTTCAGCGCACAGGTGATGTCATGGGGCGCGTTCTAGAACTCGAGAGCGTTAGCCCATCTTTTGATTATCGATTTAGTGATGGAACTTCAGTTAAATTCGCCAACTTATCGCGCAAAGAAACTTTGGCAGCAATCGAGAATTCGATGGGCGGCGCATCAGCCCTTGAATGGGATCAAGTCATGCGCCAAGCAGAATCTATGTGGGATGTCTCGCGCGAACCATTTATCGAATCTGAACTTAAATCAGTTGCATCTCTATTAAAGCGCCCAACTTTATTGCGCGATCTGCGAATAATTGCGCCATGGAAGTCACTGCGCCAGATCAAATTAAAAGATCAACGGCTTCGTAATATTTTAGATCGATATGCAACTTATAGCGGCTCCGATCCACGGGTTGCACCTGCGGTTCTGTCATCGATTGCTTTCGTTGAGGAAGCATTCGGTGCCTGGCATATCAAAGGCGGGATAGGAAAGTTGGGCGATGCGGTTTATCAACGTTGCCTAGATCGCGGTGTGAAATTTGAATTTGGCGCTAAGGTCACTCAGATTAACCATGATGGAAAATCCGTATCAGGAATTTTATTAAACGATGGTCGTTCATTAGATTTTTCAACAGTTGTAGCAAATGCTGATGCATCAATGGTCTATAACAAGCTAATAACTGGAAAGGTTAAGAAATTGCGCAAACAGCGCAGTGACTTAGCTAAGGCCGATCTGTCACTTGCCGGCTTCTCATTACTGCTGGGTCTGCGTCCGAGCGATAAAGACTCTGGACTTTCACATCACAATATTTTCTTTCCAGAGAATTATGATGGCGAATTCATCGATATCTTCGATCGCAAAAAACCGGTTCAAGATCCAGCAATTTATATCTGCGCACCACGCGATGAAACCATGGTTAAACATGCAGGGCATGAAGCTTGGTTTGTATTGATTAATGCTCCTCGCCACGATGCATCGGGTGCTGATGGATTTGACTGGAACAATAAAGATTTTAACCAACGTTATGCAATGCAAATTATCGATTCGCTAGAAGCGCGCGGGATATCTATTCGTGATCGCCTAGAGCTTCTAGAAATCCGCACGCCTGCAGATTTAGAGAGATCTGTGATGGCTCCAGGTGGTGCGATTTATGGAACTTCTAGCAATGGCGCTCGTTCGGCATTTATGCGCGCTAAGAATCGTTCACCACTAAATGGTTTGTTTTGCGTTGGTGGTTCCGCCCACCCTGGTGGTGGTTTGCCGCTGGTTGGGTTAAGCGCTGAAATCGTTGCCGAGTCGATTATGGGCAAAACGAGCCACTAGGTACAAGCTCCATATTTGTAAGGCGAGTAAAACTGCCATCGCGGCAACAACTAATTTTAAATCAAGGGCATATGTAACAAGTGCGATAAATATAAAACTTGCTCGAACAGGACGTTCGGCCGGAGTGACAACACCAACATCACTTATTCCCAAACCGCCAAGACGGGCACGTGCATATTCTTGAGTGGAAGCAATTACATATGTAGCCAAAACCATCCATGCAGGTGCACCAATTCGATATGCCACATAAAACCAGAGCGCTTCGCTAATTCGATCAGCAACCGAATCTAATATCGCGCCAAATGCGCTACTTCTATTCTGATAAATAGCGACGCTGCCATCGATTCCATCGGCATAAAGCGATAGAACTAGCAGCGGAATAGTCCAGAGAGATAGTGGATTTACCACCATTGCGATTGCAAAAACCAGGCCCAACAAAGTTAGAACATTTGGGCTGATACGTAAGGCTGATGCGACCTTGGCAGATGAATATGAAATGGCAAGCCAGGTTTTTACAACACCTTTAATTTCGGCGCCTCCGTGTAGTGCACTCCATGCAGCGTTGAATTCTGCCTTTTTCATGAACGCTTCTTATCTTTAATTTGCGCAAATATTTCTCGGGTAGCTGTTGATGTGTTCATTGTGTAGAAGTGCAAACCTGGAACTCCTGCCTCCAATAAATCTTCACAGAGTTTGGTTGCAAGATCGACGCCCAATTTGCGAACATCATCCGGCTTATCTTTTAGCGCATCAAAGGCCGATGCGATACTGGCAGGAATCGGTGTTCCGCTTAATTCAGACATGCGATTTAGTTGGCTGACATTTGTTACTGGCAAAATTCCAGCGATGATAGGTAAATTTGAGCCACGTTTAGCCAAGTTATCAACGAGCGCTTTCCACTTATCTACTTCAAAGAAAAATTGTGTTGTCGCAAATGTTGCGCCAGCGGCTTCCTTGCGCAAAAGCGTTTGGATATCTGCTGCAAAATCACCATTCGATGCTGGATGACCGTCGGGGAAAGCTGCAACGCCAATAGTAAATCCACCAAATTCTGCAGCAAGTGAAACTAACTCGTCGGCATGATTTAGTCCGCCGTCGGTTGGCGTCCAAGGTGCACGCGGACCGCCAGTTGGATCACCGCGCAGCGCCAAAATATTATGAATGCCTGCTGCTTTGTAACGACCTAAAATTTCAATTAACTCATCGCGTGTAGAGCCAACACAAGTTAAATGCGCGACAACGGGCAACTTTGTATGTTCTGTGATTTCAGATGTAATGCGGATTGTGCGATCGCGAGTAGAACCACCTGCGCCATATGTAACCGAGATGAAATCTGGGGCGATCGGTTCGAGCGCACTTATTGCGCTCCAAAGGCGATCCTCCCCCTCTTGATCCTTTGGCGGGAAGAACTCAAAGGAGTATGTGACGTTTTCGCCAATTCCAGTCATGCGCATCTCCATGCGGTCAGGGTACCGTTGCGCCGTGGTTAATGATGCGCGTGGCACGCTCCTTCAAGTTCGGGAGCAGGTTCAAAGCGAACTGACCTCGTATTTAACCTTGCAGCGCGAATACTTAAGTGGAATCGGTTCTGAATTAATCCCAGTATGTGATGCCCTCGAATCTTTCTTGCTCGAAGGCGGTAAACGTCTTCGCCCATTGTTTGCATATGCAGGATTCGCCGCTACCGGCCAAGTTGCAACATCGGCAGACATACGCGCTTTTACAAGTCTGGAATTGTTGCAAGCATGTGCGCTAATTCATGATGACTTAATGGATCGCTCAGATACGCGCCGCGGAAAACCTGCAATACATCGCCACTTCGAAAATTTGCATCAAACAGAGGCGATGAATGGATTAGCAGATCAATTTGGTGAAGCAGCCGCAGTATTGTTGGGTGATTTGGCTCTTGTTTGGTCAGATCACCTGCTTCATACATCAGGTGTCGCTGATTCCGCCTTGCTATCAGCGCTGTCGGTACACGATGAGATGCGTATCGAATTAATGGCTGGACAATATTTAGATGTTCGCGAAGCCGGTGAAAAAACCCCTAGCGTTGATCGTTCACTTCGTATTGCGCGATACAAATCTGGAAAATACACAATCGAGCGACCACTTCATTTGGGCGCATCACTTGCCATTATTGATCGCGCCGAAAGATCTCAATTGGTAAATGTCTTAAGCGCATACGGACTGCCTCTTGGTGAAGCGTTTCAACTTCGCGATGACATCTTGGGGATCTTTGGCGATCCATCGATTACTGGCAAGCCGGCTGGTGATGACATTCGCGAAGGTAAGCGAACCGTTTTGATGGCTATGACTCTCGAACGAGCAGATCAAGTTACCGCGGCCAAAATCACCTCAGCACTCGGTCGCGAGGATCTAAGTACCGATCAAATCGAGGAAATTCGTGCGTTGATTACCGCAACCGGTGCAGTCAAAGATGTCGAAGATCTCATCGAAGGGCTACTTTCCAACGCGCTAACCGCGGCAAACTCTGGTGAAATTGCTCCTTCAGCACGCGAGTTATTAATTGAACTCGCAACAACTGCAACCCGTAGGAGCCATTAAATGCCAGCCAAAGTAAAGGGACCAACCGATCATGTTGTCGTAGTTGGTGCAGGTTTGGCTGGACTAAGTGCCGCACTTCGTTTAGCAGGTGCAGGGCGCAAAGTAACTGTCATCGAACGCGAGAGCGTTCCCGGTGGGCGAAATGGTCTGCTCGAAAAAGATGGTTACTCATTTGATACCGGACCTTCAGTGCTGACAATGCCTTCGCTTATTCAAGATGCATTTAGTTGCGTCGGTGAAGATATGAAAGATTGGCTAGAGCTTTCGCCACTGAAACCGCTTTATCGCGCGTTTTATCACGATGGTTCACAGATTGATGTTCATGCCAACACCGCCGAGATGGAAGAAGAAATTCGGCGCACGGTAAGTGCCGAAGAAGCGCTGGGTTATCGCAGATACGTTGAATTTGTAACCAAGTTATACAAGTACGAGATGAACGACTTCATCGATCGCAACATTGATTCACCATTTAACTTATTGACCCCTAACTTGGCGCGTTTGATTGCACTGGGCGGATTTAGACGACTATCACCGAAAGTAAATCAATTCTTAAAAGATCCACGCTTACAAAAGGTTTATTCATTCCAGGCGATGTATGCCGGAGTCAGTCCGCAACAAGCTTTGGCAATTTATGCAGTTATCGCATACATGGATTCAGTTAACGGCGTCTTCTTCCCTAAGGGTGGAATGCACGCGGTTCCGCGCGCACTTGCTGCAGCAGCGCAAAAGCATGGCGTTACATTTAAATACAGCACTTCTGTTACTCGCCTGGAAGTTGAAAATGGCCGTGCAAAGGCTGTTATTACAGATACCGGTGAGCGCGTTGCATGCGATGCCGTAGTAATGAACCCAGACTTGCCAGTCGTTTGGCGCGATCTCTTAGGAAAAACGCCACTAAATATTAAGCGACTTAAGTACTCACCATCTTGCGCCACGTTATTAGTCGGCTCTTCCAAGAAATACGATCACGTTGCCCACCACAACATACACTTTGGAAAATCTTGGGATGGCGTCTTTGATGAGCTAATCAAGAAGAAAACTTTGATGACGGACCCATCGGTGCTTGTAACAATTCCTACTAAAGATGATCCGGCACTTGCCCCAGCAGGTAAAGAGAGTTATTACATTCTCTATCCAACGCCTAACCTGGATGCCGATATTGATTGGAAGACGCAGGCTCGCCCATATCGCGATCACATGATTAAGACCTTAGAAGATCGCGGATACACCGGTTTTGGTGACTCAATTGAAACTGAAGTAATGACGACGCCACTTGATTGGCAGGAGCAAGGCATGGAACGTGGCGCACCATTTGCAAGTGCACATACCTTCTTTCAAACTGGACCATTCCGCCCACGTAACATTGCAGCAGGTTTTGAAAATGTGGTCTTTGCGGGTTCGGGTACACAACCTGGTGTTGGCGTTCCGATGGTTTTGATTTCTGGTCGCTTAGCCGCAGAACGAATCGTGGGTCCGGTTAAATAAGTGAGCGAGTTAAATGCAGCGGGGATCTTTGATCCAGCACTTCGCGCTTCTTATGAAGAATGCAAAAGGCTAAATTCGCTGCATGGGAAAACGTATTACTTAGCAACACTTCTATTGCCAGCCAAAAAACGTCCATTCGTACATGCGCTCTACGGCTTTGCTCGCTATGCCGATGAAATTGTTGATGATTTATCCTCAACTCTCTCCCCTGAAGAGAAGGCAAAAGTTTTACGCGAGTGGAGTTCAGAAGTTCTAGCTGGGCTCAAATCAGGAACGACTAGCGATGCTGTTGGTAAAGCACTTATCGACACTGTGCAGCGCTTTGCTATTCCGCACCAGCACTTTGTCGATTTCCTCCATTCCATGGAGATGGATTTAACTGTCACCGAATATAAAACATTTGATGACCTATATGAATATGTATATGGCTCAGCGGCTGTAATTGGTCTGGAAATGGTGCCGATTTTAGGTGGAGATATCGTGAATTCTTTATCAGCCGCCAAAGACCTTGGCGTTGCTTTTCAGTTAGCAAATTTTATTCGCGACGTAGCAGAAGATCTTGATCGTGGACGTATCTATCTGCCGCTAGATGAATTAGCCGAACATGGTGTGAGCCCAGAGATGTTGCGTGCGCGAGTACTTACCCCACAAATCATTAGCGCTCTAAAATTTCAGATTGCACGTGTGCGTCAGTTGCAAAAGTCTGCAGAGCCAGGGATCGCACTTCTTGATAAGACCAGCCAGCCATGTATTCGTGCGGCAAGTGAGTTGTACTGCGGGATTGTTGATGAAGTAGAAAAAATCGGTTACGACATATTTAATAAACGAGCAAAGACTTCAACTGCTCGCCGCGCACGAGTTGCGGGTCGAGCATATTTCGACGCAGTTTTGGCTCGTATCGGCTAAAGTATTTCTTGCGGGAGCCAGTGACACGGCTGAGAGGATCTGAAATTCAGATCGACCGCTTGACCCGTCCGGTAATGCGGATGCGGAAAGGTTTATAAATGCCATCCATTTACAACTTTCTATCCGAAACCTTAGTAACCGTTCTTGGGTACGATCTTTCATATCTCGAATTTGTTGCAGTCCTTGCCTCCTTTATTGGAGTCGCAATAGGCATAACTGGCAAACGAATAACTTGGCCGTGGTGGGCATTAAGTTCAGTTCTTTATGGAATTCTCTTTATTCAGTGGGAGCTCTATGCAAGCGCTGCCTTGCAAATCGTTTTCATCGTCGCAGCAATTCTGGGCTGGTTTGGTTGGGAACCAACGGGGGCAAGACCCGGAGCGCTTAAGAATAAGCATCGGATCTACATTTTTGCCGCAACCATTGTTGCAACTTTGGCGCTTGCACCAGTATTGAAGTCAATGGGTGCAGCATCGACTTATGCTGATGCAATTCTTTTCTTTGGAAGTTTGAGTGCGCAGATTCTTATGGTTTATGAAAAGTATGAAACTTGGGTTATTTGGTTGATTGTTGATGCGGGCTATGTTGCGCTGTACGCATCCCAAGACTTACCTTTCACAACTCTGCTCTATGCTGCATTTACAGTCTTAGCCGCTATGGGATGGAGTAAATGGTATGGAGCTCATCGCAGCGCTATTAGATCTCTGTAGTCAAAAAAACCATCCCGTAATTGCAATTGATGGTCCAGCCGGTGCGGGTAAAACAACGCTGGCTCATGAAGTTTTCTTAGCCCTTTCGCCGAAAATGTCAGTCAACGTTATTCATATGGATGACTTATATGACGGATGGGAGAACGCGCTAACTGATGAATTGACTCAGATTTTGCAGTATTTGATGGTCCAACATCAAAGCCAAGTTCCTGCAAAATTATCACGATATAACTGGGCAACATCTTCATTTGATGAATCGGAAGAAATTGCTCCTGCTGATCTATTAATTTTAGAAGGTGTGGGAAGCGGCGATAAATCGTTGCAAGATCAATTTGCTGCCCTAATCTGGATAGATATTGACCCAGAAATCGGTGTGAAGCGGGTAATCGAACGCGATGGTCCAGGGGTCTCAATTCAAATGCAAAAGTGGCTTGGCACACAGCAACAATATTTCTCACAACACTCAACGCGTGAAAAGGCAGATTTCATTTTAACTACATAAAATTACAGATGTGTCTGACTTAACTGGCGAGCTAATTGATGGGCGATATCAGCTCATCCGCCATATGGCAGCCGGTGGAATGGCTACGATTTATGAAGCACTCGACACCAGACTAGATCGTAAAGTTGCAGTGAAGATTATGCATCCGCATCTTGCTCAGGATGAACAATTTGTCGAAAGATTTATTCGTGAAGCTAAAGCATCCGCCGCGCTCTCCCATCCAAATATCGTTTCGGTGCAAGATCAAGGCTGGAATCAGAACGGCACGCCTGCAGTTTTTTTAGTAATGGAATTAGTTGAAGGACATACCCTTCGCGAGTATTTAAACGAACAAGGTGCGCTATCAGTCGCCAGTGGAATTCAATTCTTATTGCCTGTCTTAAGTGCGCTCTCGGCTGCCCATAAATTAGGAATCGTGCACCGGGATATCAAGCCCGATAACATTTTGATTTCCAAAGAAGGGCGTATAAAGATTGCTGACTTTGGATTAGCAAAAGGGCCTTTGCTTGGCACAACTATGACGGCTGAATCCAGCATTGTTTTAGGTAGCGTTTCATACCTATCCCCCGAACAAGTCCAACGCGGAATCGCTGATGCGCGAAGCGATGTTTACTCGGCTGCAATTACGGCTTTTGAAATATTTACAGGCGAGAAGCCATTCTCTGGTGATGAGCCAATCCAAATTGCATATATGCACGTGAACGATCGCGTACCGCTAATGAGTACCAAGCGACCTGGCATTCCACCGGAGCTCGATCAATTAATTCACCGTGCAACGAATTCTGATCCAGATGCGCGCCCTCGAGATGCTGGCGAATTCCATCAAGCACTCTCTGTAATCGCACAAGCTTTAGATCCAAATCAAAGGCAGTTAAGTCTTGAGTTAGATATACCAATTGCACCGATGCGCCCTGCATCAAAGAAACCTAGCCGTCGCGAAAGAGCACGGATTGAAAAGGAAAAGACCGTGGCCCTAAGTAAGCGCGAAAATACCGAAGAGAATTCCAAAACCGAAGGTAAGGAGAGCACCGCCCAGATCCGCAGGCGCAAGAAGATAAGCAAACGGGTTCGTCGCAATCGCTACATTGCGGCAGGTTTGGCAATTTCACTTGGCATTTTTGGTTGGTATGTACTTGTTGGCCCAGGTTCAAAAGTAGTTGTCCCATCAATCGTTGGTGCTACTCAAGAGGAAGCCGTTAACGCTCTTACGCCCCTTGGATTAACTTTGGTGATTTCCGAAAAACGTTTTGATGAAGAAATTTCAGATGGGCACATCATTGAGTCAGATCCAGCGGGTGGCGGCAAAGTTGATGCTGGCGGTGAAGTTAAGGCGATTATTTCTAAAGGAGCAGAGCGTTATCTGATTCCATCACTGGCAGGACTAACACCAGAGGCGGCAGTTAATTTGCTGGCAAAGTCACCGATAAAAGTTGGCGATTTAACTGAAGTGTTTAACGATCAAACCCCTAAGGGATTTGTGATCTCATCTTCACCTGCAGCAGGTGAGAAGGTTAAACGTGATGCTGTCGTTGATTTATTGATAAGCAAGGGCATAGAAACTATCGATGTCACCTCTTACGTAGGTAAATCTGCAGATCAAGCTCTGAATGAGCTAACTGATAGCGGATTTGATGTTTCAACTGTTGATCAATTTAGTGAAAGTGTTTTGGCTGGTGCGGTCATATCCCAAGTACCTTCTGGTGGTGCTCCTCTTGCTAAGGGAGCAAAGATAACATTGACGATTTCTAAGGGATCTCAATATGTCTTTATTCCAAATATCTTCTCACTAACCGAACCCAAAGCTCGTGCGGCGCTAACTGATCTAGAACTAAAAGTTGTCGTCAAGAAAATTGGCGTAAAGAAGGTGAAGGCGGTAACAAATATCTCACCAAAGGTCGGCACAAAGGTTAAACGTGGCAGTACGGTGACGATCACAGTAGGGTAGGCGAATGCCAAAAAAGTTACCGCGCATCGGCGCACATACGCCGACTTCTGGCGGTATGGCTAAACGCTCAATTGCTTACGCCGAGACAATTGGCGCTGAAGCGATCCAAGTATTCACATCAAATCCACGCGGATGGGCGATGCCTGAAACAAATCACGATGCCGATGCAATATTCCGTGAGAAAGCTACTGGGCTAGATTTAGAAGTTTACGTACATGCACCTTTTTTAATTAACTTAGGCTCACCAACGGAAGCGACTTACTTAAACTCTCTCGCTTCGACAGAATATTCGCTAAAGCGCGGAAAAGAAATTGGGGCACTCGGAGTCGTAGTTCATACCGGTTCTGCAGTAAACGAAGACTTCATTGCAAAGGCTTGGAAGCAGATCAATAAAGGCATGATGCCAATTCTTAGCGCGCTAACCAATGATGCACCTATGTTGCTATTGGAGCCAACTGCAGGCCAAGGACAATCATTGGTTAAACGTTTAGAAGATCTTGAAAATTACCTTAAAGCGCTGGAATATCATCCAAAAGTTGGTATCTGTCTTGATACTTGCCATGTATTTGCCGCTGGCCATGACATCGCCAAAAAAGGTGGAATGAAAGAAACTCTTGACCTCTTGGTTGAAGTCGCTGGAGCCGAACGAATTCAATTGATTCATGCCAATGATTCGATGGATGTTTGTGGAGCGTTAAAAGATCGCCACCAAAACATCGGTGATGGTTTTATTGGAGTTGATCCATTTAAGGAACTTCTCAAGCATCCAGCCGTTGCCAATGCACCTCTGATTCTGGAGACCCCCGGCATGGAACCCGAACACGGCAAAGAAGTTGAGCTACTTAAGAAGTTGCGCGGATGAGTGCTCGTCACCAACTCCAGTTACGCCTTGCTCCTTGGGCGTTGTTGGCGGTCTCTGCCGCATGGGGAGCTTCTTTCGTATTGATGAAACCTGCGATCGAGCGCCAATCAGTAAATAGTTTCTTGGCAACTCGTTTCTTTATCGCTGTCCTTGCAATGGTGATACTTCGACCTAGCGTTATTCAAAAATTAAATCGTGATCTAATTTTAAAGGGATCTTTAGCGGGCCTATTCCTTGGCTCTGGATACATCTTTCAAACTCTGGGACTAGCACGCACAGGTGCTGCAATCACTGGATTTGTTACTGGTCTCTACGTCGTATTAACGCCACTGATCGCAGCGCTATTTTTGAAAGAACGTATCACCGCGTTTACTTGGTTCTGTGTTGTCCTGGCCACTGTTGGCTTGGCCTTACTCTCTTTACGTGGTTGGTCAGTCGGAATTGGTGAAGCGTTCGTTTTCCTCAGCGCCATATTGTTTGCCGCACATATTGTCTCGTTAAGTAAATGGAGTTTTGGGCTAGATGCCTACGCGTTAACGATTGTGCAATTAGCGGTCTGTGGAATTCTGACTGGTGCCATCGCATTTGGTCAAGGATATGAAACTCCACCTGATGCAGGTGTTTGGGGCGTAGTTATATTTACCGCCATTATCTGCACTGCTGTTGCCTTTATCGTACAGACTTGGTCACAAGCACATATGAGCTCAACTAAAGTCGCAGTTATCTTGACGATGGAAGTTGTCTTTGCCGCACTGTTTGCACTGCTATTTGGTGGTGAATCACTGACTTTGCAAGTTTCAATTGGTGGCGTTATGGTCGTGCTTGCTATGTATTTGATCGTAATGAAAGAAGCATGAGAGGCTTATCCAATGACTTCTCCAATTGATTTAAGATCCGACACTGTCACGCGTCCATCACAAGCGATGCGTGAAGCGATTGCATCTTCACCTGTTGGTGATGATGTTTACAGCGATGATCCAACAGTAAATTCACTTGAAGAGCGCGTAGCAGCCATGTTTGGTCAAGAAGCCGGTGTATTCACGCCAACAGGATCTCTAGCAAATCAATTAGCAATTCGTATGTTGGTTTCTCCAGGAGAAGAATTAATCGCTGAGACAAATTCTCATATTGTTCGAGCAGAACTTGGCGCCGCAGCAGTTTTCAGCGGAATCACAACTCGTACTTGGCCAGCCAAAAATGGTCTGCTCGTTGCAAAAGATGCCCTGGAGATCGCCCGTCCCAACTCAGGTCCATATTTAGTGTCGACAACTGCCATTGCAGTTGAAAATACCCACAACTTTGGTGGCGGAACTGTTCAGCCACTTGCGGAAATTAAAGCTCTACGTAAAGGTGCTGATGAAATCGGTGTGGCCTTACACCTAGATGGCGCTCGAATCTGGAATGCCCACGTTGCGAGTGGGGTTGGCTTTAACGAGTACGGAAAATACTTTGACACCATCAGCGTTTGCTTATCAAAAGGCCTTGGTGCACCTATTGGATCGATAATGCTCAGCACAAAAGAGCGAGTCGCAAAGGCGCGTGTTTGGCGCAAACGTTACGGCGCAGGAATGCGTCAAGTTGGATTACTGGCAGGTGCTGCTCATTACGCACTAGATAACAATATTTCACGACTAGCTGAAGATCATCGCCGTGCCAAAGAGTTAGCGGTAGCGATCGCAGCAATTGATAAATCTTTTGTCGATCCCGCACTAGTTGAAACAAATATTGTTGGCCTTGATTTAGCGAATGCGCCATATACCGCAGCCGAACTTGCAACACGTTGCCGTGAGGCAGGTCTTTGGATTAGCGCACTTGGTCCTAAATATGCGCGCTTGGTAACTCATTTAGATTTTGATGATGAGCAGTGTGCGCAAGCTATTGAAATCTTAAAGCGCGCCCTCGTGGCTTAATAGCCACTCTTTCTTACTTAGCCCGTAGGCATAATTACCGAGCGCTCCCCCAGTTTTCACGATGCGATGGCACGGAACAACTAAGACAATTGCATTCTTTGCACATGCACTTCCCGCAGCTCGCACCGCAGCGGCTGAGCCCGCACGGTCTGCTAGATCTGCATAAGAGAGTGTTTTGCCGGCCTTCACCTTACGCATCACTTTCCATGCCGCTTGAGAAAACTTTGGACCTTCTTGGCGAACTTGAATTCCATTTAGTGCATCTAAATCACCAGCAAAATAATCTGAAATTAGCTCTGTTATCACCGGAATAGTTTTAACCGACTTCACATCTGTGTAAGAGCCGAGGGCTGAA
>CAITKS010000209.1 GCA_903893085.1 uncultured Actinomycetes bacterium
CATCCGAATATGCAATGTTGCCAAGGGCAACACATACTCGCTCTGATCGCGAGAGCGTTAAAGGAAAGCTCGGCGGACGTACGCAGGAGATATCTCGCTTGGTCGGGCGATCTCTTCGTGCAATCGTTGATATGAAAGAGCTTGGCGAAAATACAATTGTTATTGACTGCGATGTTTTACAAGCTGATGGTGGAACACGAACAGCTGCGATCACTGGTGCCTATGTTGCACTTGCCGATGCAATCACTTGGGCTAAAGCACAAGGACATATCAAAGAAAACTCAAAACCACTTAGCGATTCCGTCGCCGCGGTTTCAGTTGGAATCATTGATGGCGTTCCGATGTTAGATCTTTGCTATGAAGAAGATGTACGCGCTGATACAGATATGAATGTAGTTTGCAGTGGAGATGGTCGCTTCATCGAAGTTCAAGGCACAGCCGAAGGCGTTCCATTCGATCGCAACTTGCTTAACTCACTATTAGACCTTGCAGTTGCTGGTTGTGTAGATCTTGGCGCAATTCAGAAGGCCGCACTTTCTAAGTGAGTCCGCATCGCTTACTTCTTGCCACTCGCAATAAAGGCAAGATAGAAGAGTTTCGTCGTATTCTCGAAGAAATTGCAGCAGGAGAGATTGAATTAGTTGGGCTTGATCAATTTCCAAATCTTCATGACGTTGATGAAACTGGATCTACTTTTGAGGAAAATGCCCTCTTAAAGGCGCGCGAAATGTGTGCCGCATCAGGAATTGCAGCGATTGCCGATGACAGTGGCCTTTGTGTGGATTATTTAAATGGTGATCCTGGAATTTACTCGGCACGTTGGGCTGGAGTTCATGGCGATGATGCGGCAAATACAGAAAAGGTTTTGAATTCTTTAATTGGTGTTCCAGATGAAAAGCGTGGGGCACACTTCACATGTGTTGCAGCGCTCGCATTGCCGGATGGGCGAACCCACACAGAAGAGGCGCACTTTGATGGATGGATACTCGACAAACCAGTAGGTGAACAAGGATTTGGCTACGACCCGATATTTCGCCCAGATGGATACGAGATTTCTAGCGCACAAATGAGCGCAGAGGCCAAAGATGCGATCAGCCATCGCGGAAAATCACTCCGCGCTATCGCACCTCATGTCATCAGTTTGCTCAACTCCCTAGGCTAAACTTTGCCCATACGTGATCGCTAATCGCTAAAGGGAGTTTCATCGTGGCCGTTAAGAAAAAAGCTTCAGCAAAGAAAGTTGCCAAGAAGGCACCAGCTCGCAAGAAAGCAGCTGCAAAGAAAGTTGTAAAGAAGTCAGCAGCGAAGAAGGTTGCTAAGAAAGCACCAGCAAAGAAAAAAGCTGCGGCTAAAAAAGTTGTTAAGAAAACTGCAAAGAAGGTCGTAAAGAAGACCGCGAAGAAGGCGCCCGCTCGCAAGAAAGCTTCTGCTAAGAAGGCATCATCTGCAAGCAAGTTTGTTGTTCCACCAGTACCAGTCGGTGGCGTAAAGAGTGCATCTCGTGCAAACATCACAACAATGCCAACTCCAGCAAAGAGTGCAGCATCTGCATCTAAGCCAAGTGCTGCACCGAAGCAAGGAACTTCACCAAGAGTCTTGATGGCAGCAGTCATCGGTATTGCACTTCTTGCAATCGTTGTGATCTCTCGCCCAGCATCTGATTCAGATACAGCACCAGTAACTCCAACAGCAACTGAATCTGCTGCACCGGTTGAAACTGAGGAAGCAACGCCAACACCAACGGAATCTGCAGCAGGCGAAGCCGTTGAAGCAGTGGAAGCACCATCTCGCTTTATCGGAAATTGGAAAGATTCTTCTAAATCAGTAATGGTAATTACCTGGAAAGCACCAACAGCAACTGCTGGGTTAACTGGATATAAATTTGAAGTTCGTTCAGGAATGGGCGAATGGAAAGAATCTGGAATCTTGCCTGCTGATCAACTTTCGATTGAATTCACAAAGGGTTCAATGGATGGATCTACATCGTTCCGAGTTTCATCAGTTTATTCAGATGGACAGAGCGCATCCGCTAAGGCATTTGGTTTCAGCGGACAATTCGAATAAGAAATTAATAAATAAAGCCCCCGCCAACTTGGTGGGGGCTTTATTTTTAAACTTTAGTAATTACGGTAAGAACTCTTCAACCGCTGCGACATATGCACGTACGCCCGTTGGCACTAAGTGAATTCCATCTGGTGCGAAATATTCAGGGTGACCCATGGATATCTGATCCCACCGAATTACAAATGTATTCGGATATGCGCTGGAAACTTCGTCGATCAAAGCGTTATTAGCGTCTTTCCATGGCCGAGGTACTGCTGTGTTTATCACGATACGCAGCGGCGCCTCTTTAACCGCCTCAAAAATAGCCACAACTTGCTCGCGCGTTAGTGCATTGTTATTGCCCAGGTTAAACACGATTGGAGAACCCTGTACTTCACTAACATCGTTTTGCATAACTTCGAGTAATTCTGGAGCTTGGCGACCGACTCGGGCATTAATTAGCGCAATTGGATTACGAAGTTCAATCTCATGGCGAATCCCTAAGATGACTGAATCTCCAGTTACCCAGATTCCGGTCTTATTAACTGGAGAAACCACTGGCTGCGTTGGACGGCTCGCTTCCTCAATAGCTTCTTTAACCGCACGGTTTTTATCTGCGGTGTCAATTAGAGCGTATGCACTGACCAGAGAAGATAACAAAACCGTTGTAGAAATTGAAGCAGCGACGAGAATTTGTTGGCGCTTTCTAACTTCAGGAGTTCGGTATCGCATTCCCTTAAACCAATATGACACTGCACCACTGCGAATAGGAAGTTCAACCAAACGAAGCGAGATATCGGCAAGTGCCAGCACAACCAGAATTCGAAGAGTAAAGAGCGCCCAATCTTCTCCATCTAAATCAACTTGAGGACGAGAGATTTGAAAAATTACCCAGTGCCAAAGGTAAATTGCATAAGAGCGTTCGCCGATCCAAAGTAGAACTTTGTTGCGCAGCAGTGGCGCAAATCTGGATGCTGGGTGAACAATCGAAATCAATATTGCAGTTCCGAATAACCCCGCCAATGGAAATGCTAGTTTATAGAGAGTAGGTTTTGTTTCATCGATTAAAAGGAATGTTGCCAAAATTCCAACGAAGCCAAATACACCAATTCCATCTATAAAATCCTGAGCACGACGCGTTACCTGCAAATTAAAGTTTTGGGGGATCCAGCTAACTGCCAGCGCTGCTCCTAAGAAGAGACCAATACTGTGAGTATCTGTGCCAAAGTAAACATGGCTTACCTTTGAAGAATTCGCGGCATCGAGCTGGAAGGAGACGAACATAAGCGCTATTCCAGAAGTTGCTGCAATTATCAGTGCGGCTGCGGGAATTAATTTCTTTCCTAAATAACGCAAAACAAGTAGAAGGATTAGCGGCCAAAGCAGATAGAACTGCGCTTCAACTGCAAGTGACCAGGTGTGCTGCAGTAATGGTGGCCGACCACTTGCTTCAAAATAATCCTGATGGTTAAAGACCAACCACCAATTCATCGCTCCGGTAAGACTAAATGGGGCATCGGTTAAGAATTTCTTAGTGGTATCTGGCGCCCATAAGCCAACAAAGATTGAAGTTGTAACGATCATAAAAACCAATGGGGGGAATAACCTGCGGATTCGCGCTAAATAGAAATCGCGAAGATCGAGGCCACCACGTTGTTGAATTGAATCTAAAAGAAGGCGTGTGATTACATAACCTGAAATCACAAAGAAGAGATCAACCCCAAGAAATCCGCCAGGAATCCAGGAAACTCCTAAGTGATAGAGCATCACTGCAATCACTGCGATCGCGCGCAGCCCATCGATGGCAGGGATGTATTGGATACCGCGCTTGGTAGCCATTTTAATTACCGACGGTTAGCGGGCTTTTTCTTTGCTGCAGATTTTTTAGCAGCAGCCTTCTTTGCCGGTGCAGCGAGTGCTGGCTTAGTTCGTTGGCTAATAACTTTCTTTGGCCCAGTATCTATTACAGAATTATCAGAGGTTAGATTCTCAGTTACATTCTTATGCAGCTCTGCCAAACGAGAATAAGCACTTTCTAAACGAGATCTGCTCTGGATAATGGCATTTTCGGCAGCATCAAGGGATTGAGTCTGTATTTTGTAAAGTCTTTCTGCTTCAGAAATTACTCCACTTAACCAACTGCGATATTCGGCTACTTCTCCCGTTGCTTCGGTGATTATTCTTTCGCCTTCACGACGAGCGGCTTGTGCCAGTGCGCCTGCTTCACGACGTTTTTCGTCAAAGATTGATTGCGCTTCGCGTTCTGCTTGAGCCAGTCTTTCGGCAGCTTCGGCTTCAGCAACATTTATATATTTGCGCCCACGAGCTTCGGCTCCAGAGAGAATAGAACGCGCTTTAATTTCGGAACCTTCAATTGCATCTTTTGCTTGGCGCGATGCTTCACCCATTACGCGCTCGGATGCCGACATGGCCTTTGCTTCGCGACTCTGTGCAGATTTGATCATCGCCATGGCGGTTTCAGTCGCCAAGATTTCAAATTCTTCTTTACTTAGAGTTGTGATGTCGCGACGAGAACGCAGATCGTTAAGTTGTGATTCGAGCTCGCGAATACGATCTACCGAACTAGGGGCAGCGCTTTCGCTCTCTTTAAATCCAACCCAATTAAGGAAACTATTCTTCTCAGCCATGGTCATAGATTAGGGCAAAGCCCGCCTACTCCAAAAGTGGGGTGATTTATTGGCGGTAGATGGCGATCGAGACCGCGAGATATTGAGATACCCATGCGGCAAGCACAAATATGTGGAAGAGCTCATGAAATCCAAAGTACTTGGCATTTCGGCCAGGTTTTTTAAGCGCATAAAAGATTGCACCGACCGAGTAGAGAAGGCCACCAATAATGATTGGCAGAAGGACCCAAAGGCCTCCTTCGTCATAAAGTTGTGGCGTATAGACAATTGCAACCCAGCCGAGAAGTAAGTAATTAGCAACATATAACCAGCGCGGTGCGCCCACCCAAAATACGCGCATAGCAACACCAAGAAGCGCGCCAATCCAAACTACGGATAACAAAATGGTTCGGTCATTGCCGTGCAATAACGCCACCGCAAATGGAGTGTATGAGCCGGCGATTAGTAAATTGATATTGGCGTGATCCCAGCGGCGCCAAATCTTCTTTTTTTCAGGTGACCAAGGAACGCGGTGATAAATTGCTGAAACGCTAAAGAGCATGATTGCAGTAATCGAATATAAAGCGACTGCAAACTTGAGTGAACTCTTACTCAGTATGAAAAGAACAAGGGATGCAATTACTACTACTGGGGTAGCACCTAAATGAAACCATCCACGCAATTTTGGTGGAACCGCTGCTGCTAACTTGTCGCGCTCGCTTGCTTCTTTACCCATATAACAACTCTACGGGCTGACAACAGGTTTTAGATCACGAACAGATTTAACACAAAGTGAAGCCAGCGCCGCCACCAAGGCGATTGAGCCAGTTATATAAATAATAGTGCTCACCCCAAAAACGTGCGCTAGCGGACCTGCGACTGCAATACCCAGAGGTGAAAGCCCGTAAGAACCTAAAGCGTCGTAGGCAACAACTCGCGAATACGACTCTTCTGGAATGTGAGATTGCAGCGAGGTACTCCAAACCACCATAAATATATCTATGGCAATACCTGCAAAAAATGCAGAGAGAAGTGATATCCAAAGCGGTGCCTTCATCGCCAGTGAGAAATCCCAAATTGATGCGCCAGCAATTATCAGCATCGCAAGCAAGAGCGGCCTTGAAAAGTGTATTTTGAGTGAGATAACGCTGCCAGCAAGCATTCCCAAAGTTAGGGCAGCCAAATTAAATGACCAAAACTTTGGACCATTCGCAATATCTGCAAAATTCAGCGGCCCAAGTATTTGTAACAATGATTCAAAGGCAAGGTTTATAACTGCAAATGCAATAACTACCGTCACAACCCATGAGCGAGATATGAATTCGCGCCACCCAGATTTAAGATCTTGAAAAACGGTATTTTTATGCTCGCGCACAATTGTCGGAAGGTCTAAATTCCAAACCAGAATTCCTGCAATTAGAAAAGTTATGGCATCCACCAAAAGCGCCCAGCCGGATCCAAATGCGGTCACCATGCTTCCCCCAATAAGGGCACCAGCTACATAACCAATATTGGTAGTCATGCTTATTACCGCGTTGCCTTGCTGCAACTTATCTTTCGGCAAAATTTCGGGAAGCACGCCCGACATGGCTGGCCACCAGAGTGCATTTAGAATTCCAAAGAGCGCGCCCATTAAAGCCAGTAAGAAAACGCTGGAATTTCCAAC
>CAITKS010000210.1 GCA_903893085.1 uncultured Actinomycetes bacterium
TCGATAGGTCTTGGACCAACTCTTGCAGCCCTCGATGCCGATAACCGTGTGGCACTTGCCAATAAGGAATCCCTTGTTGCGGGGGGAGATTTAGTACTTGCTCGCGCAAAGGAGAACCAACTCCTTCCTGTTGACTCTGAGCACTCTGCAATATGGCAGGCGTTGATGGGTGAGAAGAGATCAGATATTTCTAAGTTGATTCTTACGGCTAGCGGTGGTCCATTTAGGGACCGTGCAGATCTATCTGGAGTCACGGTGCAAGAAGCACTTGCTCACCCAACTTGGGTTATGGGTCCCGTTGTTTCTATTAACTCTGCAACGCTGATGAATAAGGGCCTTGAAATTATTGAAGCTCATTACCTCTTTGGAGTTGCCTACTCTCAGATTGAGGCTGTCATTCATCCACAATCTGTCGTGCACTCCATGGTCGAATTTGTGGATGGTTCAACAATTGCACAGGGATCGCCTCCCAATATGAAGGGGCCAATCTCTCTTGCACTTTCCTATCCACATCGCGTTGCTGGTGCAACGAAGTCAATTGATTGGACTCAATCCCACACCTGGAACTTTGATCCGATTGATGAAAAGCGTTTTCCAGCGATTGCTCTTGCTCGTGAAGTGGGCGCCATTGGGGCAGGGTTACCGGCAGTATTCAATGCCGCCAATGAAGTTGCTGTTCAAGCATTTGTTGATGGAGAAATTAAGTTCACAGAGATTGTTAAGACAGTATCTGCAGTAGTCGAAAAGATGCGCGGTAGCGTTCGTGGCGTTCTTCGAGATCTAGCTGATGTCAGTGCTATCGAAGATGATGCTCGTCGCACAGCTCACGAACTATTGAAGAAGGTCGGATAATGCAACTTCTTGGAATTTTGGCATTTGTAGTAGCCCTGCTCTTATCTGTCATGGTGCATGAATTTGGCCACTACATCACAGCTAAGCGCTTTGATATGAAGGTTACTGAATTCTTCCTTGGCTTTGGAAAGCGCATCTGGTCTTTTACTAGAGGTGAAACAGAGTTTGGAATTAAAGCTATTCCTGCAGGCGGATACTGCCGCATTGAGGGAATGACGCCACGAGATGAGATGCCTTTAGGTGAGGAATCTCGCGCTTTCTATGGCGCAACAACAACGCGCAAGTTAATCGTTCTCGGTGCAGGCTCTACAGCCCACTTCGTTATCGGCTTCCTACTTATCTTCTCTATCTTCTTTGGAGTTGGCGTTAACGCACTTCTCTCTGATGTGACAAAGGTGGCGCCAAATTCTGCAGCAGCAGCTGCTGGATTCCAACCAGGAGATAGAATCATTGCAATTGATGGAGAAGAAGTCACTGATTGGTATCAGGATTCGCAGGCGATTGCTGCCTCAGAAGGAAATGAACTGACATTTACTGTCTTGCGCGATGGGCAAGAGATTTCGATTACTGCAGCTCCTACATATCTGACCTCTGAAAAGCGTTACATGTTAGGTGTTGTCACCAAGATCGGGATTAAGCGCGAGGGACTTCTTACATCGGTGAAAGAGTCAGCTCGCGCAACAGCGGTTCTTACTCGTGAATCAGTAAAAGCTTTGATTGCGCTACCGACAAAGGTTCCTCAACTTATTCGCCAGACCTTTGGTGATGAA
>CAITKS010000211.1 GCA_903893085.1 uncultured Actinomycetes bacterium
CGAATTGGAAACCCAACAGTTTCAGCCTTTGAAGAAAAAATTGCAGCACTTGAAGGCGGACTTGGCGCCGTTGCAACATCAAGTGGGATGGCTGCGCAGTTCTTAACATTTGCAGCCCTTGTCGGTGCTGGCGATCATGTTGTCGCATCTTCGGCCCTTTACGGCGGAACTTTGACACAGCTCGATGTGACGCTTCGACGCTTTGGTGTTGATACAACTTTTGTAAATAGCGATAAGGCTGAAGATTTTGCAGCAGCGATAACGGATAAGACCAAGTTTGTTTATGCCGAAATGATTTCTAATCCGGCATCCCAAATTGGTGATATCGAAGCTTTGGCAAAGGTGGCACACGATGCTGGTTTGCCTTTGAATATTGATTCAACGGTTGCAACACCTTATTTAGTGCGACCAATCGAATATGGCGCAGATATTGTTTTGCACTCGGCGACAAAGTTCTTGGGTGGACACGGAACCACTCTGGGTGGCGTGATTGTCGAATCTGGAAAATTTAATTGGGGCAACGGCAAGTTCCCGACGATGACTGAACCTGTGCCTTCATATGGTGGAGTTTCATGGTGGGATAACTTCGGCGAATTCGGATTTCTTACCAAGGTTCGCTCTGAACAACTACGCGATATTGGGGCAGCCTTAAGTGCGATGTCGGCTTTCTTGCTTGTGCAAGGTGTTGAAACGCTGCCACAGCGCATGCGCGATCACGTGGCAAATGCCAAAGTTGTCTCTGAATGGCTTGAAAGTGATCCACGTATTGAATGGGTTAAATACGCAGGACTTGCTAGCCATCCACACAATGCGCGTGCAAAGAAGTATCTGCCAGAAGGCCCGGGATCAGTATTTTCATTTGGTGTTAAGGCAGTTGGCGCACTTAGCAGTCGCGAAACCGGTGAGAAGTTTATTAACTCTGTGCAGTTAGCCAGCCACTTGGCCAATATTGGTGATGTGCGCACACTTGTTATTCATCCAGGCAGCACCACACACCGTCAATTAACTGATGACCAGTTAATTGAAGCGGGTGTGCCACAGGATCTGATTCGCATCAGCGTTGGTTTAGAAGATATTGAAGATATTTTGTGGGATCTAGATCAGGCTCTGACTGTTGCAACCGGTAAGGCTCGCTCATGACTTACATCGCGCCAAGTGCGGTCGAGCGTTTGAAATTTATGCAGGAAGCCAAGAACGTGGCGATGGTTGGGGCATCAGATGATCAATCGCGCGCCAGTTATTTTGTTGCTACTTACTTGTTATCTGCAACGCACTTTAAAATATTTTTTGTTAATCCACGGCTTGAAACTATTTTGGGTCAAAAGGTTTATAAATCACTGGCTGATATTGAAGAACCGATCGATATTGTCGATGTTTTTAGAAAACCTGCAGATATCCCGGGTGTTTTGGATGAAGCGATTGCTATAAAGGCAAAGACTTTCTGGATGCAGCTGGGCATAACCGATGACGTATCGGCCGAACGTGGAGTTGCTGCAGGGCTAAATGTTGTTCAGGATCGTTGTTTAAAGATCGAACATGCGCGCTTTGCTGGTGGGCTTAACTTGGCTGGCTTTAATACCGGGGTCATATCTTCAAAGCGTAATAAATCTATTTAGCCTGAACTTAAATAGTTCCTTTATCTAAACCTTTTAAAACTTCCTTGGCGCGCAGTTTTAGTTCGGGTAAATCAGATAATCGATTAAGGCCAAATATTTGCTGGCTCATGCGATGGTTTTTCTTAAAAGTTTCAGAATGGCGATCAAGGAAATCCCAATACAAAGTTGTAAACGGACAAGCATCATCGCCGGTACGAAGCTTTGGGTTGTATTTGCAACCTTTGCAGTAATTACTCATGCGCGAGATGTAAGCACCGCCTGCGGCATATGGCTTGGTCATCATCGCTCCGCCATCGGCGTGAACGCCCATGCCAATAACGTTTGGAACCATTACCCATTCGGTGGCATCGATAAATACTTCGCGCATCCAATCCAGAAATTCTTGCGGATTGGTGCCGGTGATCAGGGCCAGATTGCTTAAGACCATAAGGCGCGGGATGTGATGCACCCAGGCGCGATCTTCAATGTCGGCGACGATTGTTTTAACGCAATTCATTTGGGTCTTTGCTGGATCGCTAAATAGTGGCAGCAACTTCCTGGTGGCATTTAACTGATTGTTATCGCGGTAATCAGGGCCTAGGTACCAATACATGCCATTTACATATTCGCGCCAGCCGATTACTTGGCGAATAAAACCTTCGGCCGATTCGATCGGAATTGTGCCAGTGTTGAATTTCTTAACTGCAGCATCGATTACTTCAGATGCGTGCAGCAACCCATTGTTTAGATAAGGGCTAAGCAGTGAATGGTGAAGCGCCCAGTTATCAAGTGCCATGGCATCTTCATATGGGCCAAAGGTGGCAAAGTGGTTTTCGATGAAGTTATTTAATTGCGCAAGGGCGCCTTTGCGAGTTGTTGCCCAAGTTGTTGTCGGCGTGAAGCCAAGTTCTTTGCCGACCTCGATGTCGATGGCGCCAGGTTTATGTTCAAGATAAGCGGGCCAGGTGTAATTCTTTGGGGGAGGCAGACGGTTTTCTTTATCGAAGTTCCAAGCACCACCTGTTGGTTTGCCATTTTCGATCAGGATATTTAGGCGGGCACGTTGTGCTCGATAGAAAGTCTCCATCAAGTAACTCTTCTGTGAATCTGCCCAGATGCCAAAGTGCTTGCGAGTGGTTAAGAAAAAATCATTTTCGACAAAGGTTGCGCCCAATTCTTTAAGTTGTTGCATTTGACGAAATGATGATGGTTCGGCGCAAGTTAGCGCGTGATCTTTGTATTTCTCTTGGATCTTATTTAAGCCCGCAGGTGTTGTGGCCGCTTTCTCGTATTCAACCGTGAAGCCTTCATCGCGCAGTGATTGCGCAAAATGGCGGGCAGATGAGATTAAAAAATGTAGACGTTGTGGATGCCAATTGCGCCCGGTGGTCATGCGCGCACTTTCGACCATCGCGATTACATCGGATTTGGGATCAGCCTTGGCGAGTGCGCCGTAATTGCGGTGCAGGTGATCAAAGGGGATATAGATCAGCTGCGACATGCGCCAAGGGTAATTGGCTAACTGACCGCTTGCACCTTGGATTGCTCTTGCTTGTAAAGAGTCGAGGCCTCATCACGACCATTGCAGCCCAACTTTGAGAAGATCTTTATTGTCTCTTGGCGAATAGTTGACTCGGAATATTTGAGTAAATCACCGATTGCGATATTTGTGCGCCCCTCGCTGATCATGCGCAGAATCAAAAGCTGACGTTGGGTTAGCTCAAGACCAAGTTCGGAACTGTGGGATGTTTTCAAATTGTGGCCATTGCCATTTGATATGGCCGGAGAATCGATCTTGTGATAGAGATACATGGCTAAAAGGTTGGCGATTGAACCTATAAAAAGTTCAACCTGGGCGCTCATCTTTATCTTTGTATTAAAGAAGATGGCGGCAACGGCTACTGGTGTGCCACTTCTTTCGATGGGAAAGGCTATGAAAGATGGTTCGGCCGAGGCATATGGGGCATCCAAAAGGGCAGCATATTCTGGTGGCCAAATTGGCAGAGTATTTATGACAATAATCTTGCGCAGGCGTACTGCATCAGTGATTGGCAAATGATCATTCATCGAGAATTTATCTTTGTATTCGCCAGAGATTTCATCCGGAATTCCGAATCTGCCAACCATTGAAAGCGTATTTTGATTATCAAGAGTTGAGATAAATGCAGAAGATGCACCAAGTGGAGCCATAACTCGCAAAACCAAATGGGCAAGAACTTCTTCAACCGTGTGATCACGGTCTGCGATGAATTTTATGAATTCCGATGTCCATTTCAGGTACAAGGGTTCCCCCTACTTCGACTTTGCTATTTTGACCATAACTCATAGTCCGTACAAAGACCCATCTTTTATTCACCTATAACTGGGGAATTCCCCATAACGCTTGCTAATGAGAGGTAGCACCAAATCAATTGGAATTAGTGCCATCACTTGTATCCATTTACTTAACCAGTCATTGACCGTACTTAGTTCTATTTCTATTTTCACAAAAGAACAGACTGCCCTTGAAGTCGTTGGCTATTCGAGTCAACGTTTTACAAATGGAGTCATGTTCATGTTAAAAGAGAAAAGATTTACCTTGAGAATATTCTCAAGAGTATTGGCTATGGCGCTGATTTCTAGCGTCGTTGTTGGGCTACCAAGTGCCAATGCAATTGATCCACTTCAGGTTCATGATTCAGCGGCGTTGGTTGCAGCTGGATTAGATCCAGCCGTCCTCAGTGTGAAAATCACTGCGGATATAACGCTGGCTTCAAACCTGGTCATTAATCACAGTATGACAATCACTCGTGGTGATCTTTATACAAGTACTGTGCCCACACTTTCTGGACGTGGAATAGAAATCAATTCTGCTTCCGTTGTAACTATGAGTTATTTGGGCCTATCGGGTACAAATCAGCAAACCGGTGATGGAAATTACGGTGCGATGGTTCAGGGAGCATCAACGTTAAATGCCAGCCACATAACCATGGCGCTGAGTGATACAACGGGTTCTGAAAATCTTGATGGATTTAACGTTGCCTCGGGCTCTGTTCTTAACTTTTCGGATTCAACGATTACTTGGGCATCAGGCGCAGCTGCGGTTCAGCAATATGCCGTTTATGCTCAATCAGGTGCTGGCGCGATTACTTTGAGCAATAACGCATTCGATTTCAGTGCAAATAATACAAGTGTGTACTCATATCTAATCGGTGTGCAAGGTGATTTAGTTACTAATTATCCAACTATGACGTTAAGCGGCAATACAAATGATTCATTTATGAAGTTGTTTATGTACGGCGCTGACACAATTGTGAATAAGCAGTCATACGCAAATAGCTACGTAACAACCACTGTTGGGGATAATAAGGCAGGAATTGTCGCTCTTTCTGGAATTGGTGATGGTATTTATACTAGAACCGCAACTGTATGGTCGAAGAACATAACCGTAAACACATTAATTAAATTAAGAGCGGCTGTTTTAATTCCTAATGCGACCATTAACCTCACTTCAAATATCGTGGTAGACGTTACCAACCTTATTATTTCTAATGACGTGACCATAAATGGTGAGAGTTTCACTGTATCTGGTCTAGGCGTAGAAATTAACTCGGCTGCAAATGTGGTCATTAATCACTTAACAATGACCGGGGTAAATACACAGCCAGAAGGCATGTACGGCGTGATGATTCAAGGTGCATCTCACCTGACCGGAAATTACATAACTATGACTCCAGCTACGTTAGGGCTTACTAATCTGGACAACACTGCATTCAATGTTGCTTCGGGGTCCCGCTTGACGTTATCAAATTCTGCTATTGGTTGGGCTAGAACGGATGTTCAGCAATATGCGGTCTATGCCCAATCAGGTGCTGGAGCCATATCTCTGACTTCAAATGCATTTACCTTCACAGCAACTAATACAAGTGGTGCTTATTCATACCTAATCGGTATGCAAGGTGACCTGGTATCCAACTATCCAACTATTACGCTTACTGGTAACACAAAGAATTCACGCATGAATCTTTTGATGTCAGGTGCTGACACCGTGGCTCACAAGCAGACATATGCCGATGCTTATGTCACTTCAGCTGATTTGAACAATAAAGCGGGAATAATTGATGGAATCAGTAACGGCATCTATACCAAGTACGCAGCAAGCTGGGGCGTAATGACCGTTGCTCAGTTGGAATCTGCAACAGCGATTTCGGGAGCCGTGGTTAATCTTGGAAAAGATTTGACCCTGACATCAAACCTTGCGATCGCCAACGGTGTCTCAATTCTCGACAACGGATTCGTCTTCGCTTTGGGTGGATTCGAAATCACAACGACTGCGGCAACAGTTACAACTGTTACTCGTGAAGTACAAACCGTTGTAAGCGGACCTTCACAGGTTTCTCAAGTTGCCCTTGTTGCAGTACCGGCAAGTGCCACACTTCAACTAACCGCAACTACAACTATGACAACAACAGGTGGAACCGGTGATGGCGCACTTTCTTACCTAACAACAACACCAAGCTTGTGTTCTGTTACTGGCGCTGGAGTCGTGACTGCGATTGCAGTTGGCAGCTGTCTAGTAACTGCAACCAAGGCCGCTTCTGGAAATTACTTTGCAGCTATTTCCCCTGTTATCGCAATAACAATCAGCGATTCTGAGGCAGTAGCGGCAGCAAAGATTGCTGCGGACAAGGTAATCGCTGATGCGGCTGCCAAGGTAATCGCCGACAAGGTGATTGCGGATGCGGCTGCCAAAGCTGCGGCTGACGCTGCAGCGGCCACTGAAAGTGGTGGCGGTGAGCCAATTGCTAAGGAAGATCTGAACACGATCCGATATGCAATTGCGACAAAGACTAAGTCAATCTTCATTGATCTGGCAGATAAGTATGCGGATCTACTTGTCGCAGTTGATGTGAAGAAAACCGTCGTTAAGAACGGCAATAAAGTCACGGCATATGTATCAGTCGAGACTGTTGCCCTTAATGAATTCGGACGCGCAATCATCAAGACACTGATTGATATAAAAGTTGGGAATGTAATACGTGTAAGCGTTCTCAGCAATCCAAATAACATACCAATCAAATATGTAACCGTGAAATAGTCTCTAGCGGACTCTTACACGAGGCTGGCTACCTCTCCCTGACTTCGGGGGAGGTAGCCTTTGCCTGTTTTGGGCAAGTTGCTTCGCCATATAACTGGCGGATCAAAGAAATATCCGTGGCGCCTAATCTTGAATTACCGTACGGCGGTTGCCACGGGTCTTCTAAGACACTTGCAAACTTAGATGTAGGAGTTATGTCGCCGAGTCCTAAAACGTTGCCTAGCTCGTGCTGCACGGTGTGAATGAATTGCTTTGAATTGCTAAACCATTTAATTTGGTCAGACTTTAATTTAATTGTTGCTCGCTCGCGCGATGCGTTTGTGACCCAGGCGGACCAAAAACCAACTGCGTTTGGTTGAATTTGGGATGGGGCTAAATCTACGAAGCCAATAGTTATTTGCGGTTGAAGATCAGGCTGGACCTCTTGGAAAGAAACGGTATCAAGTGCTTTATCCCAGCTTTCGAATGCGGTGCGAATCCACTGTAATTGCTTTTGCGTGAATGCGCGGGTTATTTCTTCATCGCCAATCGCCAATGATTGGGCTGACCAAGTGATTACCAAATCTCCAGCGGAGTTATTCCAATGCGAACCGGTCGAAAAATCAGCATAGAAGATTTCAGAGAAATTGAATTTGGCGCATGTGTTGAGTGTGTTCGCTGCTAAAACTGGAGAGGCGGCAAATGAAATCGAGGCGAGCATGGCAGAAAGAACTAAAACCGCTTTACCTTTGATGATCTCCCCGTTCGAAGTGGCCATCGTAGGCGATGACTGGTCAATGACTGGTCATCTGTCAGAGGGGGGCGTTAGGTTATTGCTAGGCGAAAGGTGGAATAAATGTTTGAACTATTGGCACTTGCAGCGGTGATCTACTTGTTTATCAATCGCAAGAAGAAGGTGCGCAAACCTCGGGGTATTGATGCCGAATTGCGTGAACTAGTTGAGAGCACTTATTACTCAGATGCCATGGCCGCTGAAATCAAGGGGTACTTGTTATCGGTCGTTGGCGATGATCGTGATGGCGCCGAGAAATTTTCGGATGCGCGAATTGCCCAAGCGCAATCGATTTTGGATAAGGCGGGGCCGGCAGCGTTTTATTGGATGACTGAAATCGCAACGCAGCTAGCTGTTTTATCTGCGGCCAAGATCAATGGCATGGGGACCAATGTTGAAGCAGAACTTGGATCCGTTGGTATTACACCGGATGGTGTTGTTCGCGTCGTCGTCAAAGGC
>CAITKS010000212.1 GCA_903893085.1 uncultured Actinomycetes bacterium
AACCCACTTAAATATTTACTTCCAAATCATGGAAAACGGATTCATGGCGATGATCTGCCATGGCCTGAATTAGATAGCGGTCTGCAATCTCGCGGTTGGATAAATCTAAACCGATCACGTGCAACAATTAAAATTAAAGATACAACGATCGAAACTCGTGGCACAGACGATGCACATTTGGAATTCGATGATTACTCACTTGTTGCCGGTAAACCTGGTCCATGTGACATCGCTATCGGCGTAACTCATGCTCCGTATTTAAGAATTCTAGAAGGCATGACCAAAGATGGATTGGATGCCATCTTTGCTGGACATACCCACGGCGGACAAGTTCGTTTACCTCTACCTGGTGGATCGCGTGCACTGACAACAAATTGCGATCTTCCAACTTGGCGCGCACGCGGCTTAACTAAATTTGGTCACGAGCCTTACTTACATGTTTCTGCAGGAATGGGAACAAGTCCTTTTGCGCGAATTCGTGTTGCAAGTCCGCCAGAAGTAAGTTTGGTAACGCTTACTTCAAAGCCGCAATATCAGCGTCAACCATAAGTTCGGCTAACTCTTTCCAGTGAGTTTTAGCCTTCCAACCTAAGGCTTTTTCAGCCTTCGATGGATCACCGATAAGTGCGTCAACTTCAGTTGGGCGAATATATTTTTTATCTGTTTCAACATGGTCTTGCCAATTCAAGCCAGCGCGTGAAAATGCTGCTTCGGCAAAGTCTTTTACAGTTGCACCTACACCTGTTGCGACCACATAATCGGATGGCTTATCTTGCTGCAACATCAGCCACATTGATTCGACATACTCTTTGGCATATCCCCAGTCACGAACTGCGGTGAGATTTCCTAGGAATACCTTGTCCTGCTTCCCCGCCTTAATTGCCGCAACAGCGCGAGTGATTTTGCGAGTTACGAAAGTTTCACCACGTCGTGGAGATTCATGGTTAAACAAAATTCCATTTGTGGCGTGCATTCCATAGCCATCGCGATAGTTAACGGTGCACCAGTAAGCCATCAACTTTGCAGCTGCATACGGTGATTGCGGACGGAACATAGAAAGTTCGTTCTGAGGTGGTGGAGTTGAACCATAGAGTTCGGAAGTTGAAGCTTGGTAGAAACGAGTATCTACATCGGCAGAACGAATCGCCTCAAGCAGACCAACTGCACCAACTGCATCAACCTGACCGGTGTATTGCGGCATCGTAAATGAAACTTGAACGTGTGACTGTGCGCCTAAGTTATAGACCTCAGTTGGTTTAATCTCGCGAATTAAGTTTGTGAGTCCAACTCCGTCGATAAGGTCCCCGTAATGCAAAAATAGTTTCGGGTTCTTAACATGCGGGTCTTGATAAATATGGTCGATACGAGATGTATTAAAAGTTGATGACCGACGAATAAGTCCGTGTACTTCATAGCCCTTGGCTAGTAAGAATTCTGCAAGGTATGAACCATCTTGCCCGGTTACACCGGTGATGAATGCAACTTTTCTACTCATCGTCGACTTACTCCCTTTGCAGTTGCATCGATGTACCACTCGATTGTTGAAGCGATTCCATCTTTTAATGAGATCGTAGGTTCCCAACCTAGCGATTTAACCTTGGTTACATCAAGAACCTTGCGAGGTGTTCCATCAGGTTTTGAAGAATCCCAGGCAATTTCGCCTTTAAATCCTGCTGATTCTGCAACGAGTTCGGCTAATGCTTTAATCGTTAGATCATCACCACTGCCAATATTCATATGAATCGCTGAATCATATTTTTCGCCAGCGAGAACAACTGCACTCGCAAGATCGTCAACGTGCAAAAATTCACGCATCGGGGAACCAGTTCCCCACAAAGTTTCTTTAGCGCGACCTTC
>CAITKS010000213.1 GCA_903893085.1 uncultured Actinomycetes bacterium
GCACCAAGGGCAAAAACCCAAATTCCCGAAAGCCCACTGGCCCAATAAGTGGCCCAGAAGGTCGACAGAATACCTTCTTTCTTCGGAAGATATCGAGAGTAATCAGAAACATAAGGCGCCCAGCCCAACTGAAATCCGGCAACGATCACAAAGGCTGTCATGAATGACGCCAAGTTGAAATTACTTAAGTCAAAAGCCCCCGCTGGAAAACTTCCACGAACGCACACCCCTAAGGTCATCACACCAAGCGCAATCATAGAAGGCCAAAACAAAAGTTTGTTTAGAAAATGAATCAGGCTATAACCATAGATTGCAATGACGGTAGCGACGGCAGCTGCAATGAAAAAGCCAGTTTGTGACGGAATGCCAAAAATTTCATGCATCGCCGATCCCGCAAGAATCGCATCCGATGTGTTGTAAGTGATGTAATTGGCAAGAGCAAAGACCCAAACAGTCAAGGCCGCTCCAACGTAACCAAATTGTGCACGTGATTGCACTAGTTGAGGAATTCCAAGTTGAGGACCTTGAGCAGAGTGAAACGCCATGAAAAATGTTCCAAATAGCGAGCCCAGTACAACTGCGATGACTGTCCAAATCAAATTCGATCCCAGCGACATGGCAATGACCCCTGTTGCCATCGCTGTTAAATTTACGTTTCCAACAAACCAGATGTTTGCAAGATCGCTGGATTTTCCAAATCTTTCTGAATGAGGTACCCAGTCAACACTTCTTGTTTCTACATCTGATGGTGTGAGAGCTTGCTTAATCGAACTCATTCATTATCCTTTCCGTATAGGAAACTAAGTATTAATAGACAAAGATTCACATCCGCAGATTTCAATACATCACCCGTCAATATCTGACGATAGTTAAATACATTGATTCAAGAAATCATTCAACAATACTAAACTATTTTTATGGGCCAGTTCCAAGCCTATTGTTTTGTTGCCCAAATGGGCAAACAATTTATTGGGTAAACTTACAAGATTACGGTTAATTTTAAATAAATTTTCATATCAACCCATGTCAATCGCATGCACGATAAACCAGCGTGTTTGGCTTTGAGCAAGTGATTAAGGAGTTCCCAATGGCATTACTTATGCCACCGGAGTGGTCTAAACATGAACGCACTTGGCTTGCTTGGCCAGCAGCTGATTTTGAGCAGTCTGAAGACGCTTATCTTGTGTGGTCAGAGGTTGCCAATGTTGCCTCTGAATATGAACAAGTCACAGTTCTTGTCAATTCACATCAGAAATCAATTGCGCAGCGATATCTATCGAGTGAAATTGAGCTTCTCGAATGTCCACTAGATCACAGTTGGCTCCGTGATACTGGAGCAAGTTTTGTCATTGAAAACGGAAAACTAGCAGCTATAGATTGGCAGTTCAATGGTTGGGGTGCGCCCGCGGGGCGATACAAACATGAGCTGGACAATAAAGTTGCACGCTTTATGGCAGAGCAGATTTGCGCCAGATTGGTCGAAAGTAAGCTCGTTAATGAAGGCGGCGCAATTCATACCAATGGCAAAGGCTTACTGCTAGCCACAGAAACTGTTCAGTTAGGGCTAGAGCGAAATCCTAATTGGACTAGAACTGAGGTTGAAGGTGAGCTCAATAGTAAACTTGGAACGGATCAAGTAATTTGGATTAACCGTGGTCTAACACGAGATTATGAATCCTTCGGAACTTTAGGGCATGTAGATATTGTTGCTTGTTTTGCCAGTGAAAGCTTACTGTTGGTCCATGATCAAACAAATGAATCACACCCTGATTACATTGTCAGTCGAGATGTGATTTCAAAATTAACAGAGCAAACCAAGTGCGAAATTGTTCGAGTTCCTGCACCGAGAATTTTGAATGACAATTGTGGTTTTGTAGACTATTCCTATATAAATCACTACATCCTAAACGATGCCGTTCTTCTTTGTGCCTTTGGAGATCCTTCCGATTCAATTGCCAAGTGTATTCTTGAGGAAGTCTATCCTGGCCGTCAAATCAGAATGATCGATGCCCGACCAATGTTCGAAAGAGGTGGAGGAATCCATTGCATAACTCAGCAGCAACCGGCTGTCTCATAATTCACAAAATTGCGGATATAATCTCTCCCAAATTATGATTGAGCTTCCCGCTATTTATTAACTTTCTTTTCGAGTCAAATTAACTCGAATTATTATTGTTGTACCTAATTAATCTCTAGC
>CAITKS010000214.1 GCA_903893085.1 uncultured Actinomycetes bacterium
GCGATAACCAGCAGAAATATGTGACTCACCAGATTCGACTTTGCCTTTTGGCAGAGACCAATCGTCATAACGTGGGCGGTGAATGATCGCTATCTCTATCTTTGATTTATCTGATTTACGCCATAAAACAGCGCCGGCAGCTTGAATCAATGGTGCATCAGGCTCTTTAGCCATTAGTGGGCTTTCTTATAGCGTTTAATGTAAAGACTCTGCAGATCTTGCAAAGGCTCACCTTTTGAATCTGTAGCGAAGTGCTTCCAAGATTCTTTATCCTGATGCCAACTTGCAGTTTCTTCACTGAGTGATAAATCAAAGATTTCTTGTAACGAAGCTTTATGTGTGGGGCGTTCAATGCGCACCAAACTTTCGACGCGTCGGTCTAGGTTGCGATGCATTAAATCAGCGCTTCCAATCCAAAACTCATCGTCTCCACCGTTTACAAAGTGATAGATACGAGAATGCTCTAGGAAGCGGCCAAGGATAGAGCGCACCGTGATGTTCTCAGATAAGCCAGGTATTCCTGGACGTAGCGAACAAATGCCGCGAACAACAATATCTACCTTCACGCCTGCTTGAGATGCTTCGTAGAGTGCATCGACGAATTCCTCATCCAGCAGTGAATTAAGTTTTATTTGGATACCGGAAGGCCGTCCAGCCTTAGCCATCGCTGTTTCATTAACAATTTTTTCAAGAAGGCCACTGCGCAATGTGCGAGGCGCAACTAGCAATCGTGAGTAAGTTGAATGCGGTGCAAATCCAGATAGTTGATTAAACAACTTGGTTAGATCTTCCGTCAGAACTGGATCAGCGCTGAGAATTCCTAAATCCTCATAAAAACGCGCTGTCTTTGGATTATAGTTTCCGGTTCCCATGTGACAGTAAAGACGTAACCCCTGTGCCTCGTCACGCACAACAAGGGATAACTTTGCGTGGGTTTTGAGTCCCATAAGACCATAAACAACGTGCACACCAGCAGCTTCGAGTTTGCGCGCCCAGCGAACGTTGGCTTGTTCATCAAAACGCGCACGTAATTCAATAACTGCAAGCACTTGCTTGCCAGCTTCGGCGGCTTCGATCAAAGCTTCGATGATGGGTGAATCACCAGAAGTACGATACAAAGTTTGTTTGATCGCCAATACTGTGGGGTCTTGGGCCGCATGCTGCAAAAACTGCACAACTGATGAGGTAAATGACTCGTATGGGTGGTGCAGCAGAATCTCGCCCTGACGAATCGCGGCAAAGAACATGTCTGGCTCTTCAGAATCAACCTCACGAAGTGATGCAACGGTACGAGATCTAAATGCTGGAAAATTAAGTTTTGGCAGGTCTAAATCAGCGATTTTCATAAGATCACGCAAGTTAAGCGGAGCTGGCAACGAAAGTACATTTGCTGGGTTAATGTCTAACTGTTCACATAATTTATTTCGCAATTTCTCACCAACACCAGATTCAATTTCTAGACGAACTGGCGGACCAAAACGGCGGCGTGCAAGTTCTTGCTCAATAGATGTCAACAAGTTTTCAGAATCTTCTTCATCAAGATCAATGTCTTGATTTCTCGTAATGCGGAATGTGTAGTGATCTTCGATCAACATTCCTGGAAAAAGTTCCTGTAGATGAATTGCAATCAACTCTTCAAGTGGCAAAAATCGAGTGCTATGCGGTGCAGGGCTTACTGGAATAAAACGAGAGAGAATTGGTGGGACTTTTACTCTTGCAAAATATTCTTCAGAAGTCTTAGGGTTTTTTACAATTACCGCTAGGTTCAGAGAAAGTCCAGATATATATGGAAACGGGTGAGAAGGATCCACGGCAAGAGGAGTCAGAACTGGAAAAATACGATCGGCAAAAATTCTTGAAACGTGGCTTCGCTCATCATCGCTAAGGCCATCCCATCGAATGATTTCGATTTTCTCTTGTGCAAGTTCGGCAACAATCTGATCTTTAAATAATTTAGCGTGGCGCAGTGTTAGCTCGCGGACTCGAACCGAAATCGCCTCGAGTAGTTCGGCTGGGGTAAACCCAGCGGAATTAACAGATCCCGGATTCGTCTCGAGCTTGCTCAATAAAGAGGCAACGCGCACCATGTAAAACTCGTCAAGGTTGGAGGCAAAGATAGTTAAGAAGCGAATACGTTCAAATAGTGGCAGTGATTTATCTTCTGCCATTTCCAATACGCGCTCGTTGAAGGAGAGCCAACTCAACTCGCGATCGATCAGATGCTGCGCTTCAGGCATGTTGTAATTCTCCCCTTTCCAAGTGAACGTGTAGTGATCAGGTTATGGACAGCGGCTAAACGGGCCAGCGCGTGGGCGTTGGATATTTAGCACTTCTGCCATCTCCCGAAGATTTTCCGCGCAATCTGCGCCATATCCAAGGTAGTGCAAATGTTAAGAACCAAATTGTAGATGAAATACGTCGCGATAACCAAGGCGTTGCAGGCGCAGGTGGCAGTGGAATTCGCCACGAAGGATCAAATTCGTAACCTAATTTTTCAAGCAAGGCTTGGGCAACGCGATTGTGTCCTTCAGCATTTAAATGTAAGCGATCAAAAGCAAGAAAGCGGCTATCGCTAAAGAAACTTTCATTATTGGCATCAACAATAATTGCACCAACTTCAGCTGCTACTTGACGAACTATTTTGTTAAATTCTCCAAAGCGAGCCGCCCAAACATCAGAACCACGTCCCGTGTTTCCAGTGCGTTCGAGAACTGTAAACAACATTAACGTCGCACCGCTTGCGGCTGCGCGGCGAACGGCTGCGGCATAAAGTGCTTGCGCAACTTCAGGTTTATACCCTGGGCGC